>JALXAI010000338.1 GCA_026992215.1 Desulfobacterales bacterium
GTGGTACAGCGGCGGGGAAGCCCGGGAACCGGACAGTATCGGTTACGCAGAGTCAATGGATGGAGTTAACTGGCGCAAGTATCCCTTATCGCCAATTTTTACCCCCGCCGAAGAGGGTTGGGATGGTGAGAAAATAGGTTCTTTCCAGGTAGTAAAAAAGGATGGTGTATACTATGCCTTCTACAATGCCTTTGACTCCAGCATGAACTCTAGAATCGGCGTTGCCAGATCGCTTAATGGGATCAACCACTGGATCAGGTATCCCGGGAATCCGGTCCTCAGGACCGGCCAGAAAGATTCGTGGGATTGTTGTAACGTTTACAAACCGGCAGCAGTAATACAGGGTCATGAGTTGAAGCTCTTTTACAACGCTGCCAACCGGGATCGCAAAGAACAGGTAGGGCTGGCAACGGCGATCTTCACCGGGTGGTAGCAGCCGGATACAGCTTGATTATTGACCTATTCCTGGATGAAATAGATTGATACTACTATGGCCGTACGAGCTCAAATAACCTCTCTCGTAGATCAAAGCAAACGATTATTGCGGCACTCTGTAAACTCAAAAACCGTTACACTTTACGGCAGGTTCGGATTTAGCATCCTCATAAGCGGGATATTCCTGTACTTACTTCTTCACAATCTCGACAGAAGGCTTCTTTTACAAAGCCTGTCAAGAGTATCATTTTTTGACATTGTAATCGCACTGGTTTTCCTTACCATTGATTATTCCTTGAGGGTAGTCAGGTGGTGGTTGATGCTGAGAGAAATGGATTCCAGTCTTACCGTCAAAAGCTGCGTCTGGCCGTACCTGGTGAGCATAGCCATAAACGATGTCCTCCCCCTGCGTGCGGGAGATGCTTTTAGAGCTTTTGGTTTTAAAAAGGAGCTACAGGTACCCCCTTTTCGCATAGTTGGAACCCTTGTAATTGAGCGGGTGCTGGATTTTATCGCGTTGGTGGTACTTTTCTCACTCATTTCAATGAGAATTCCCGGTGGTAAGATACCAGGCAGGTTAATCTCATCCGCCTCCTGGTTGGCCATCGTTGCACTTCTATCCATCACTTTTGCAGTACTTTTCCCGCGACAACTTATTGAATTCTTCAGACGTATCCTGGACATAAGCTTCCCAGGGAAATACGGGTTTAACACACGGATACTGGGTTACCTGGAACATTTTCTGGAGCCGTTAAGATTTCTCAGGTCATTTAGATTTGCCCTTAAAATGATCGTGACGACGGTGGGTATCTGGTTTTTCGAGGGCAGTGTTTTTATCACAATAGCAAGGGGTGTGCACGCTTTGACAAGTACGATGGCTCCCTTGTTATCCATGACTTTAGGAACCCTGGGAACCCTGCTGCCGAGCTCCCCGGGCTACTTCGGAACGTTCGATTACTTTACCATGTATGGTATGCTGGCTTGTGGCTCCGATCAGAACATCGCCACGGCTTTTGCCTTAATAGTACACGTGGTTCTCTGGCTCCCGTTTGTCTTAATGGGTTTCGCATATTACTTTCTGTCAGGCTTAAGCGCTATCCCCAAAATAACCGGAGACGGTTTATAGTCGGAATGTTCACACAATTTCCGGTGGATCGAATAGTTAGGAGGTAATTCAAGGTTGAAAGATGGAGATTCATGTCATTGATCCGGAACAATTTACCCTGCCGGCCGATTTAAGAGCGCGTGGAAGAAATGGATGGTAACGAGGAAAAATTGAGAACAACCAAGAAACCGCATGTAGTCGTTATAGGAGCCGGATTTTGCGGCCTTGCGGCGGCCTTTGAGCTTTCAAAAAGGGGAGTTAGGGTCACCGTAGTCGAAAAAAACGAGGATATCGGGGGACTGGCAAGAAGTTTTCCATTAGGGGAAACTGAACTCGAAGTTTTCTATCACCACTGGTTTAGAAGTGACAAACACGCGCTGGGCCTCGCCAGGGAACTGGGCGTTCTTGACAGGGTCAGGTTTAAAGAAACCCGCACAGCAACCTATTGTTCGGGGGAGCTTTTCAGCCTGTATCACCCATTTCACTTACTAAAATTCAAGCCTTTACACCCGCTGGACCGCTTCCGCGTGGGACTGCTCACCCTCCGGGCCCAGTTGCTTAGAAATTGGAAAGAACTCGAAAGCCAACTCGCAGAGCAATGGCTTATCAGAAAAATCGGATCAAGCGCTTATAATACGTTCTGGAAACCGTTACTGTATGGCAAATTTGCCGATTTTGCACCTGAAATATCGGCCGTCTGGCTGTGGAATAAATTCAAGCTCAGGGGTGGAAGTCGCGGGAAAAAAGGCCAGGAAACCCTTGGATACTACGCCGGCAGTTTCGCTGCCTTCGCGAATCGAATCAAAGAATACGTTGAGGCGAAAGGAGGAAGCTTTATCACTCGATTTCCCGTTGAGGAGATCCTGGTGGCGGGAAACAGGGTTACAGGATTAAAATCGGGGGACAAAATTATCCGCGCTGACATGATAATTGCTACGCCTCCACTTCCAGTAACAGCAGGCTTGATAAAAGATTATGTTTCCCCTGATTACACCCGGCGGCTTCAACGAATAAAATACCTGGGGAACATCTGCGTGGTATTAGAACTCAAACATAGGTTGTCAAAGTATTACTGGATAAATGTAAACAGTGAGAAATTTCCTTTCGTCGGAATTGTTGAACACACAAATTTCCAGCCGGCAAGAATGTATGGAGGCAGGCATATCGTGTACCTTACAAAGTACCTCCCCCCATCCGATCCGCTGTTTTCCATGGATGCTAAAGAACTTATGGATCTTTTTGTCTCGTATTTGAGCAGGATTTTTCCTTCATTCAAACCAGATTGGATAAGAAATTACCACGTTTGGAAAGCCCGCTACACTCAACCGATAGTTGAGCGTCATTACAGCAAGCTGATACCATCGTCTGAAACACCGCTCGAAGGGTTTTACATATCCAGCATGGCACAAATTTATCCCGAAGACAGGGGCACAAATTATGCCATTCGCGAGGGGCGCGCCATAGGCGAAAAAATAGCCCGAAAGGTGACGAGCGAGGGAAAAACAAGTTAAATCAAATTCGGCAAGAAAAGCAAGAATGGACTCACGCAGCGGAACCGATACGATCTCACACCCAGTGCCCTCCGGAGCCATAAAAGGGTTATCTTTTCCGGCTATTGCCCTGACAATCCTGCTGTTGATCGTGTACCTGCCCATTTTTCTCTCTTTTCCCGGAAGGGATTCAGGAGTTTTTCTTTACGCGGGTCAAAGGATACTCGAAGGAAAGGTACCATACGTCGATTTCTGGGATCATAAGCCCCCGGTCGTCTACCTGATTAACGCCACGGGGCTGTATCTTGGTGCCGGATCGGTATACGGAGTGCGAACTATCGAATTGCTGTGCCTCTTTCTTGCTGCCGCATTTTCTTTTGCCGCGTTGAAAAAGGCGTTTGGCACGCTTCCCGCCCTGTGTGCTTCTGCCATATGGATTTTGAATCTGCCCAACGTCATTGAAAACGGGAACTTCACGGAGGAATACGGACTTGTATGCCAGTTTGGCGCGGTATTGCTGTTCACGTTAGCACTTGAGAAAGAAAAACACATCTTTTATGGACTCGGGATCGGTATCCTGCTCGGAATCGCATTTTTCCTGAAACAAAACCTGGTTGGCGTGTGGGGAGCAATAGCGATTTACTGCCTTTACGAGTTTTTCGTGAAAAAGAACGTCGGGATAATAAAAAACATCTTTTTCCCCATGGTTGCGGGTTTTTTACTGCTGGGGTTTATAACGGTCGGCTTTTTCGTCGTGAAACACGGAATGGCTCAATTCTGGGACTGCGTGTTCAAATACAACTTCTGTTACACGGCAGGCAAAAGCGCCCGACTTCGATTCCATTCTATCTGCAGCGGTATGGGTAGCTTTCCCGCGTGGGTTTCCGTGGTGGTGGTTTCCGGGTGGTTTCTGGCATTTCTTTATGTAAAAAACCCTTCGCCAGAGAATAACTCGGCACTTTTTCTAACGGTTCTTTCAATCCTTCTCTTCCCTGTCGAACTTCTGCTCAGTTCCCTCTCGGGAAGGAGCTACGACCACTACTTCTTATCCTACCTGCCCTTTATTTCTTTACTATCAGGTTTCTTCATATATTTTATTGTTGAGCAGGCACAATCACTAACTTTCGCCATTAAGTACCTTAAAGTGAATCCTGGTTATTTCGTCGTATTCTTTCTCATGCTGGCGGCGGTGTTCACACAGAGCAAAATAGTACATGAAAAATACCTCGTTAATGTGCTGAACACGAGACCCGATAAAAAGGAACAGATCATAAAAAACATTGCATCATACGTGGCAGCCGTTACGAACCAAGGTGATTACGTACTCGTATGGGGCGATGAACCGATCATTAATTTTTTGTCCGGGAGAACGTCCCCTTCAAGGTTTTTTTACCAGTATCCTCTCGTGACAAGAGGTTATTCAAGTAGGAGTCTCATAAAAGAGTTCATTGACGACGTGCAAAACCACCATACTCCCATTATTATAGACACACCGGGCAATATCTTGCCCCCGCTCGACGAAAAAGAAAGAAGTACCTGGCACCTCAGCGCTCGAGCCCGAGCCTACGGTTACTCCAAACCTCCCGACCTCATTGGCAAATTTTATGATTACGTCGGAAAAAACTATGAGCTTGCGAAAAGAATAGGGCACTGGGACATTTACATAATAAGAAAAAAGCGTTGAAAAAAAGAAGGGTTCCGGGTAAGAGGATTTTCGTTTCAAAATAACATAAAAAATACCAGGTAAGGTTTATGGTGAAATCTGCCAGCGACAACAACAAGAATTTTATCGCTCTGGTGTCCGGGATGGTCGATAAATTTTTCTGCTACCTGGAATCAAACCTGTTCAGTACCCTGTGTTTCATGTTCGTAGTTAGCCTGGCGATTCGTGTGGCGGTGACACCGTTCGGGAGAGTTCTTCGCGAAGATGCTTTCATATATCTTGCCAAAAGCCTGGAAATAACAAAGGGCGACTTTGTCCCATCCCTCTCCTACCCTATTGGTTGGTCGCTTTTCATGGCTCCTTTTTTCCTGATATTTAAAAGCGCCTCAATCCTGAAAAATATGCACTTTGCTAGGTTGCTTTCTGACATGGTTGGAGCCCTGGCCATTTTTCCATTTTATCTGCTGGCAAAAGAGATAATGCCCAGAAGGGCCCTGATACTTGCTCTCATGTTATTCACCTTTTGTTCCCAGCTGATTATTTCAGCTACATCAGCGTACAGTGAACCTCTATTTACCGTTCTTTTACTTTTTTCCCTTTTATTTGTGTCCGAAAGCCGCCAAAAACGATCCGGTATCTTCAATGCAGCCTTTTTTGCCGGGCTTTGTTACTGGGTAAGGACCAACGGTATCTTTGTACTGGTACTCGTCATTGTATCCGCTATTTACCTGAGGCACGAGATCGCTGGATTCCGTTATGCGGACATCGGACTCGTGATCGTCATATTTTTAATCACTTCCGCACCCCACCTTTACCTCAGGTACCACTACTTTGGGTCTCCCACCTATTACGGATCGAACAGCAAATTTTTCGTGGACACCTTTGCAAAAGTGTGGAGCAATAACATTGGCGTGCCATCCCTGCTTGACTATCTCAAGACTCATACGCCGGGTGACTGGATTAACAGGTTCCTGGTTCACGGCTTTTTTGAACTTATCTTTTATGACTTCATCTACAAGACGCTTACACCATTGCTCACTTTTCCTTTCCTATACGGGGTTATTCGCTACATGAAGCGAAAAGAACTTTTCCCGCTTCTAGCTACCATGGCAATATGGATAGCAGGCCTCAGCCCCGTCTGGGCAATTTTCGACAACCCGAGACATTTTTACCCCTTAATGCCACTGGTTTTAATATTTACCGCCCTGGCTATTTATGATATGTTTCGAAACCATAGATTGCGCGCCCTTTTACAAGCTTTGTTCATCCTGGTTTTTGTAGGCTTTTCGCTGGTAACTCCTGTTAAAGACCTGGTCAGCCCAGAAGAAGCCTGGGCGGAGGACGGAATGACATGGGCAAAGTGGGTGGCAGAACACGTCAGGGGGAAAATTGCGATAATTGAAGGGGGCGATCTCATTATGATGAACTTGCCGGATACCCGGGTCGGAGGTGTCGGACAGTACGACCTGTATGCTCCAAAGTCAGGGCTGAGCATCGTCAGACCCGGTTATTTTTCGAACTTGCACGATGCGATGAAGTGGTTAGAAAAGGCAGGAGTAACACACATCGTACTGGATGACATTAACATTGACAGAAGGCCTTATCTGAGATCTCTCCTGAGCGGAAACAAGACTCCTCCTTACCTTGTGAAGCTGTACGATAACCACAACACCAGCTCGAAGTGGAAAGTGAGAATCTTTGCGATAAACTGGGACGTCTTTGAAAGATACGACAAACTTAAAGAACCACGCACACATTCTGCCGGTTCAGGAACGCGCAGCGATGTTCCAGGGGCGAAATAGAGCAATTTTTTCAAGGGAGTCAAGGGGAACAGATATGAAGACTGGAGAAATGCTGAAGTATAAAGTGGGACCCGAAAGCGTCTCCAAGGTCCGCAGGATCAAGGAAAGCCCGGCAAGGAAAAAACCGAGAAAATTGTTCATCCAGATACCCTGTTACAACGAGGAAAAAACACTTCCTATCACAATTTCCGAGTTACCGAAAAAAATCGAGGGAATTGACGAAATAGAAGTTCTCATCATAAATGACGGCAGCACAGATAACACTGAGCAGGTGGCAAGAGAGCTTGGAATCAAGCACATTGTATCCTTCACTACCCACAGGGGGCTGGCCCAGGCCTTTGTCGCCGGAATAAACAGGTGCCTGGAACTCGGCGCGGACATCATAGTGAACACCGATGCAGATAACCAGTACTGCGCGGACGATATTGAGAAGCTCGTGGAGCCCATCATTAGGCGTGAAGCGGACATGGTAATCGGAGACCGCCAGGTAGATACCATCCAGCATTTTTCCCCGGTGAAAAAACTTCTCCAGAAGGCTGGAAGCTGGGTTATTCGTAAAATATCGCAGACACCGGTCACAGATGTAACGAGTGGTTTTCGCGCTCTATCCAGGGAGGCCGCGATACAGATAAACGTGTTTTCACGTTTCACCTACACCCTGGAAACCGTTATACAGGCCGGAAACAAGAACCTCGCGGTAAAGTCCGTGAAGGTGCGTACCAATCCCAAGACAAGGGAGTCACGATTGTTTAAATCGATCCCTGATTACCTGAGAAAATCCCTGGTCACCGTGTTGCGTGTCATAACGGTGTATCGGCCCTTCCGCATCTTTACTCTTATAGGTTCCATCGTTTTTGCGGCCGGATTCGTGCTAGGGATGAGATACGTGGTAAATACATTCATTCTTGAGCACCCGGGCAGAACGTACATGCAGTCCGTGGTACTCTCGGGGGTGCTCCTGCTTATGGGAGTTCTCATCATTCTTATAGGCTTCCTCGCGGACTTGATAGCCGTAAACAGGGGTTTGAACGAAGAGATTCTCCAGAGAGTAAAAAAGCTGGAGTACAGGTTGAATGGGGTGAGTTCCGAAAAGGATGAATAATGGAATCTTCCCTTTACCTGCTGGAAGCCTTAAAATATATCCCGCATATCCTGACACTTGTTGATACAAACACTCTCTCCCCCACTTACGGATGTTTTGACCGCGGATTCTGGCATTACAGGACTGCCGATTTTCCCAGCGGAATGTACCAGGAAAACGTGCTGCCATTAGCCCTTGTTTATTCCATGGAACACCCGCAGAATCCCTATTACGGAAATTCCTCAATCAAAGAGATTGTACTGGGGGGTATGGATTTTGCCTCCAGGTTCGCTCACCGGGATGGAAGCTGCGACGACTATTATCCCAACGAGAGGGCACTGGGAGCTACGGTTTTTTCTCTACTCGCCATGACGGAGGCTTACCAGGTCCTGAAGTTGACCGACGAAAAGCCGGTGTCTTTTTTCATAAAAAGGGCCAACTGGCTGCTCCGACACCAGGAAAGCGGAAGGCTCAGCAACCATCAGGCCCTGGTTGTACTTGCCCTGTACAACGTTTTCCTGATTACAGGAGAAAGCAAGTTTCTCGAAGGCGCCAAACGAAGGCTGGGAATCCTATCATCGTGGCAGCACCCTGAAGGATGGTTTCAGGAATACGAAGGAGCAGATCCTGGGTATCAGACAGTTACCATTGATGCGGTCGCTCGCTACTGGTATAAATCCGGCGATGACCAGGTGTTGCCGCTCCTGGAAAAGGCTCTCAAGTTCTGCGTTTACTTCCTGCACCCGGACGGGAGTTTCGGTGGCGAATACGGAAGCAGGAACACCTACATTGCTTACCCTGCAGGGATGGAGATTCTCTCAGGATTGTTTCCCGAGGCCTCGTACCTGGCTCGCGGTTTCCTTCGCGGAATCAGCAGGGGAACCCGCGTGTACCTGGATGACGACAGGATGGTCGGACACCTGGTGAGCAATTACCTGCTTGCATATAAATATTACCGCGAAAAAAAAGAAAGGCCATACGAACCCGGGGACCAGGACACCAGGTACTTTAAAGGCTGCAAAATTGCCGTGGTAAAGAGAAAACCTTTCTATGCCGTGGTTGCCCTCAACAAGGGGGGAACACACAAGGTGTTCAAGGATGAAAAACTGGTTTCGAACTGCACGGGAATCGCGATAAAGCTCTCGGACGGGCGCATCGGTGTCACCAACCACATCTCTGAAAACAGGATAGAAGTTAATGAAAAAAGCATGAAAGTTGAAGGGCGTTTTTTGCTGTTCAAAAAGGAGTATGCAACCCCGATTAAGCTTGTCATATTCAGGCTGGTGACAGTTTTACTCGGGAAAACGTTTCGAGGGAGTCAATTTATTCGCAGGCTATTGCAAAAAAGACTGATAACACACAGGGAATTCCTGCCTGTTTACTTCACCAGGGAGATCATGCTTGATCATAACAGGATCGCGGTTACAGATGAAATCAGAAAGGAGAAAAATGTCAGCGTTTCAAGACTGTTTCGGACGAAGAGCCTGACGTCCATTTATGTAGCCCAGAGCAACGCTCACCAGATCGGGAGGCTTTCAAGCTGGGAAGAACTGGTCGAAGAAAAGGAAGAACTCAACAGGCAGAATCATGTAACGGTAAGACGGGTAATTGACTAAAACCTGGGACGATAAGCGAAATAGATGAAGAAACTTGTAGCCTCAGTTATTACGATTCTCATCCTTGTTTTGATATATTCCAGGGTAGACTGGCATACTTTTCTGGCCGTATGTTCTAAGGCCAATCTCTTTTACCTTGCCATCGCCGCGACTTTTTTCTTTTTGACCACGTTTCTGAGCATTATACGATGGAAACTTCTATTGAAAGAAGAGTTCGACTTACCTCTCAGGGTCGCAACAAAAATATTTCTCGCCGCGATGTCTCTTAATTCAATTACGCCATCGAAGCTCGGGGACCTTACCAAGGCTTATTTTCTAAAAAAAGAAAGCTCGATAGGATACAAGCGAGGCTTTGATACGGTCTTTCTTGAAAAGCTCCTCGATCTCTCTTCACTCTGCTTCCTGTTCCTCCTGGGGGCATTCACGGCAGAGAATATAGATCGGAAGCTCTTATACGCTTTGCTGATTTTCAGCGCGGGTGTTGTAACATTTACCTTTCTTTTTATAGCGCTTGGAAACAGGTTTAACCCGTTGAATCTTTTCCTTTCCGTTGCTTTAAAACCTTTCCCGAAGATACAAAAGCTGGTTTCTGATACTGAAGTCTACCTTGCAAAACTAAAAAGAAAGCCGGCGCTCCTGGCCTTTATTATCGGTATTTCGCTGGTTTTATGGTCTCTACACCTGATACAGATTTACTTTTTTTTCCTCACCCTGGGAGCCAGGGCCAGCTTGATCCAGGTATTCGGATACGTGCCTGCAGCCATACTCATCGGTTTAATGCCAGTGACCATCGGCGGTATGGGAACCCGGGACGCAGCCCTCATCTACCTCTTTTCGGACAGGTTTGGATATGAAACCATGGCTGCCATCGGTATTCTGGTATCCACGAGGTACTGGGTTCCGAGCCTGGTAGGATTGCCATTTCTTAGAAGCTATCTCGCGGGTGGTGAAAAAGATACTGCTGTTGCGAATAACAAGGCGAGAAGGGCCGCTTAGGATAATATTTGCTTACTCGAAGTTGATCGTTTTTTCTATGTAGTAAAACTTCGCATCCTGTTTTTTCAACTTAATCATCAGCTCCGACACAAGTCCAACCGAGATCAGCTGCACTGATGCTATCATCAGGAAAATCGCCATTATAAACAAGAACTGGTAATCTTTAATGGGATACCCCCACAAGAATTTCCTGATATAAAGTCCGAGAACCGTAAAAAAACCAACGAACAAATGAACAAGTCCCAGGGAGCCAAAAAAATGAAGAGGTCTTTTCATGTAGACCGACAGAAACATTATGGTCAATGAATCGAACAGGCCTCGTGTAAATCGCTCCAGGCCGTACTTCGATTTCCCGCTATGCCTCGGGTAGTTTTCAACCTTAACTTCGGCAATTCTGTATCCCTTGGAAGCAGCAATTACGGGCATGAAACGATACAGTTCACCGTATATCTCGTAAGGTTCTACTGCACCCCGCAGAAAAACCCTGTAAGGACAATTAAAATCATGAACATCTATTTTTGTAACCTTTCTTATAACCATGTTAAAAACCTTGGAAGGCAACGACTTTCCGATATATCCCTTGCCCCTGTATTTCCATCCGGTTACAAATTCATACCCTTCCCTGATTTTTTCAAGAAACTTCGGGATTTCGGCCGGATCATCCTGAAGATCAGCATCCATGGTGGCGAGCACGGGGTATCGAGCCATCTTGAGGCCGGCAGAGTATGCAGCACCTTTACCGAAATTTCGCTTGAAAAATATAACCTTAACCCGTTTTTCCCTGGACGCAAGCTCTTCCAGGACCCCGGGCGTGGCATCTTCACTGCCATCGTCAATGAATATCGCTTCCCACGGAAAGTCATAAGATGACAGGCTTTGCCTGATTTTTTCATAAAGAATTGTTATGTTGCCTTCTTCGTTATAGGCGGGAATTATTATGGAAAGTCCTTCAATATCCATCGCCACAGACGCACTCTCATCCTTCATTTACTCGCGACCCTTCCGTACAACTATTCTTGGTTACGCGGTCGCATAGATTACCATTCGCGGCGAACTATTACAAGCGATCATTTAACGTAAACCGGAAAGGGAACCGGGAAAGAGCCCTGTTTTCCAAAATCTAACCTACTTTTCCTCACATAAAAGCCACAAGTCCAACTGGCTGTAACTCGAAAAGTAGAGGTTCCCTGCACCGAGGGAATCGTGGAATGTGCTGAAAGTGTTCTGGTATCCTGGTATCTCGGGATGAGACTTTCGCTTTGTTTCCGTTTTGCCGGGAATTATTCAACTGGTGATTTTCTCGGACGCGCCCCCGGGTGTGCCATGCTATCCCTGCCCTCGCCATATTTCCTTCACGGAATATATTTTCTTTCCCGTCCCTTCGAAGTAAATACGGGAGAGCACTTCACCAAGGAGCCCCAGCGAAATAAACGTAAAACTTATAACGATCAAGATAACCATCAGCAACGAAAGCGGACCATGTGCTACCATTATTGGCCTGCCGAAGCAGAATTTATCGACGAGCAAGTATAGACCAATGCCAAGCCCGGAGAGCAAACACACCAGGCCCAGTGCACCGAAAAACTGGAGAGGGCGTGTTAGGTACTTTAGAAAGAACCTGATGAGCACGAAATCAAAAAATACAGGAAATATCCTTCCAAGTCCGTATTTACTCTTACCATAAGGCCTTTCGATGTTCTTGATAGGAATCTCGGTTATTTTGGCTCCCAGCGAACTCGCGAGAGCCGGAATAAAGCGGTGATGATCGCCGTAAAGGTGAATCTGCTTGATGATGTCTTTCCTGTAGGCCTTATATGTGCCCCCGAAATCATGGATTTTCACTCCGCTCACGAGCATCATTATCCTGTTAGCAACAAGGGACGGAAGCCTGCGATTCCAGAACTTATCAACCCTTTCCTTTCGCCATCCGGAGACAACATCGTAGCCTTCCCGTATCTTCTCAAGAAACCCTGGTATTTCCGCAGGATCATGCTGCAGGTCGGCGTCCATTGAAATTATTACTTCTCCACGCGCGTACTCGAAACCGGCGGAAAGAGCGGCAGTTTGCCCGAAATTTTTACGAAACGTTATTAGCACCACCCCGGGATCTTCTTTCGCGATTTCCTTGATAAGATCACCGCTTCCATCGGTGCTGCCGTCATCTACAAATATTATTTCACAGGAAAGGGCGAGAGCATCAAGTGATGCTTTTAACTTCTTGTACAGGTGGGGTATCACTTCTACTTCATTGTAGACAGGGAGCACTACCGAAAGGTCCGGATTTTTCTCCTTGTCCCGGTTCACTGAAATTTTTCCCTTTTTATAGGTTTAAGAAAACATTCAATCAAGGTTGAAAATACCTGTAATTCACAAGTTCCACCATGTTTTTTTTACACCACAACTTTAATTCCGGGTCGGTTAATATACCAAGCTCCACTTCTCTTGACAAAACGAGGCGAGTGAAATTCCCTCTTAATTCCCGCGAATAACCCGGATGTACCATGATTTCAGTAACACCATCAGGGAGAGTTTTCAAGACACTTAGAAATCTCGTCTTTGTCCAGTAGCCGGTGCACAGGACTCCCCTGAAATTATCGGGAAAATCCAGTTCATAACTTCTAAGAATCCTTCGAGTGATAATTTGGACAACGAAAAGCAGCAACAAGGAAAAACGTGCTTCGAGATTCAAAGGTCCTTTTATCCAGAAAGGTTCAAAAGGGTATCTTACTGCCGAGATGCCATATTCGTTTGCCACCCGGCACACAATAGAAGCGACAGCCGGCCAGGCGTGTACGTGCTTATGGGTGTCCAGGTGAGATATGTCAAGGCCTCGCTTGTATGCCCATTCAACCTGGTACCTGAAAGAATCGAGTAGCTTTTCCCGATGCTTCGCGTTCACTGTGCAACGCACCCACAAAAGAAGTATCTTAGCGATACCGATTTTCACGGACCCGGATACCGATTTCCGGTCGCAGGCACAGTCCACGGAAAAAGCCTGCTTGCAGTTCAGGTGAATTCCGGTGCTCAAAAGCTCGTTTTCCTTCGCCAGTTCGACGGCTTCTTCAGACGCATTGCAGCCGGTAAGAAGCGTTGTACTGGTAACTATTCCTTCTTTGTGAGCCCGGATAATTCCGCTGTTAACCCCCCGGGTAAGGCCGAAATCGTCGGCATTTACTATTAAGAGGCGACGGTTTAGAGCCATCTCGATTCACCGCGCACTTTCCCGCTTAACGTTCTTTTCGCCCAGAAATTGCATCCGATAAAGCTTCGAGTACTCGCCTCCGGCTTCCATAAGCTGTTCATGGGTACCAGCCTCCACTATCTCACCGCCGGATATAACAAAAATCCGGTTCGCGTTGATTATGGTGGAGAGGCGATGAGCAATGATGATGGTAGTACGCCCCTTCATCAGATTAAAAAGAGATTCCTGGACTTCCTTTTCCGATTCGTTATCAAGGGATGACGTGGCTTCATCAAGGATCAGGATGGGAGCATCCTTGAGAAATGCCCTGGCTATGCATATCCGTTGCTTTTGACCTCCGGAAAGGGAAACTCCCCTGTCTCCCACCACGGTGTCGAAACCGCGCGGGAGCTCCATTATAAAATCATACGCGTACGCGGCCTTTGCGGCCCTGATTATTTCTTCGTCTCCTTTTTCGAAGTTGCCGTACGCAATATTATTCCTGATGGTGTCGTTGAAAAGGAACGGATCCTGGGTGACCATGGCGATCCTGGAACGAAGCGACGCGATGCTGTAATTCCTTATATCAACACCGTCTATCAATATCTCTCCATCCCTCAGGTCATAAAAACGCGGGATCAAGCTTGCCAGCGTTGTCTTGCCTCCACCGCTGACTCCCACCAGCGCGATAACCTCTCCTGCAGGGATATACAAGTTGATGTTTTTCAAAACCACGCCATTACCGTAGCTGAAGGAAACGTCCCTGAATTCAATACCCTTCTCGATCCCTTTCAGCGCTTTCGCTCCCGGTCGGTCGACCACTTCAATGCTGGTGTCAAGCACCTCGAATATCCTGCGTGCTGCGGCAAGACCGTTTTGAATCAGGTTATTTACCTTGCTCAGCCTCTTCATGGGCTTATAGAGCATAAAAAGGGCGGCAAGAAACGAAAAAAACGTACCAGGCGTTGATTGCCCCTTGATTACCTGGAATCCGCCATATCCAATTATGGTTGCGATTCCCATGGCGCCAAGCAGCTCCATCAACGGCGAAGAAATCCCCTGTACCACTGATATTCGCATGTTATACTTGAATATTCGCTCATTTTCCCTGTCGAACCTTTTCATCTCGTACTCTTCGCCGCAAAACGCCTTAACAACCCTGATCCCGCGCAGCAGTTCCTGGACAATACTCGATATATCACCCATTGCTTCCTGGCATCTCTTGCTGTAACGCCTCATTTTCTTACCCAGCGAATCAATCAACAGGTAAGCACCGGGTAAAATCAGTACGGCAAGCGAAGCAAGACGCCAGTCCTGGTAAAAAACCACAAATATCAATCCGATCATCGTAAACGAATCTTTCAGGAAGCTGGTAATCGCCGCTGATACCGCTCCCTGAAGAAGGTTAACATCATTGGTAATGCGGCTCATTAAAACCCCGGTTGAACTCCTCTCCACGTAAGCCAGCGACAGGTCCTGTATGTGGTCGTAGAGCTGCTGCCTCAAATCACTGATAATTTTCAGGCCCACGTACCTCATCTGGTACCGCTGTCCCCAATCGCATGCACTTCTGAGAAAAAACACTCCCAGCACCAGCAGAGGTAATATCCTGAGCATCATGGCATTTCTCTGAACAAAAATACTGTCCATCACCGGTTTGACAAGGTAAGCGGTCAAGCCCGACAAGCTTCCCACAATTGCCATAAGGACAATTGCCACGGTCAGGCGAACCCAGTACGGCCTGACAAGCTTCAGGATTCTTTTCAGCAATTCCATAAGACAGCTACTGTTATTGATAACCGGGATATTATTCAGTTATTTTCTTTTTCCAGCGGAACGGCTTCATCAATAAGCATTATGGGGATGTCGTCTTTTATCCTGTACAGCAACTTGCAGGCGTCGCAGATCAAGCCCGTTCCCTGTTCGTTAAGCTTCACGTCTCCCTTGCACTTGGGGCACGCAAGGATTTCCAGCAACTCTTTACTGATAGCCATCTTTCCCTCCTGAAAATTATCAATAAGCGAGCGGTGTCCCGAGCCTGTCGACAGGACGTAATTTTGATATGCCTTCAGTAGAAGACAACTTTTTACTCAGGTCCAAACACCTGCCGGAGCGTTTCGGCCACCTTTTCGACAGTTATGTCTTTCATGCATTCCATGTCCCTGTCGCATACCTTTTTAAAACACGGTCTGCAATCAATATCGGCCTTAAACACAACATGTTCTTCCCCGTATGGCCCCGTTCTCGAAGGATCGGTAGGCCCGAATAACGCGAAAACCTTTTTGCCCAGAGCCGCAGCAAGATGCATGGGGCCGGAATCGTTTGTAACTACGGCTTCGGCTTTATCCAGAATGTACGGAAGATCCTTCAGGGAAGTTTTTCCCGCAAGGTTAACCACGCCTTTTTTAGCCTTCCCTTCCACTACGTCTCCAAGATACGACTCCACGCTGCTTCCAATAACGATGACATTCATACCAAGCTTCTCTATCACAAATTGAGCCAGTTCTGCATAATTTTTTGCGGGCCACCTCTTGGTTGTCCATCTTCCGCCGGGGCAAAAAACGATGTTTCTTCCTACGGGAAAATCAAAACGTTGTGGCCGGCGACTCTTAAAACGTGCCACGAGGTCTTCCGGTATCACCCTTATCCCCAGCGCCTCGGCCAGCTTGATTGTCCTCACCAGCGCATGTTCCCCCTTATCAACCTTTGTCCGAATATTATAAAAAAAAGTGTTTGGCTCATTTTTCCACCTGAAACCGAAACGTTTTGGCGCTCCCGAAAGATAGCTGAAAAAACCGCTGCGGAAAAGCCCCTGGAAATCCAGGACCCAATCAAATCGGCAGCTTCTCAATTTTATGACGGTTCTGACTTGGCTGTTCACGTAACCCCACGGGTCATCCTTAAACCCGTGCCTTCTAAACGCCACTGATTCATCCACGTCCACCAACAAATCAACAAGAGGTTTGTATTCTTCCAACACGAACCAGGAAATGTGAACCGAAGGTAGTTGTCTTTTCAGGGCCTGGACCACGGGAATGGTATGAACGATGTCACCAAGGGAACTCGGCTTCATTATAAGCACCCTGTCGTCACCCGATATACGTTGCCTCACTTTCAATCCTCACCGTGTGCCCCTGTGCACAGAGGCTCCGATAAAATAATCTGCGGCGTGCTCGATATACGTCGCAAAGTATTGCCGGAAGCACGTTCCCAGAATGGAGCACTTCCCGTTAATTTTCAGGATCTACGAACCCTCGATACGCTTGCCTAACAAGATCTTGAGTACTGCTCCCCTATGCCACGGGTATTTTCCCATTCCCCTGCAATCAGCTCGCGATCGAATTACGCTCAACACAGCTCCCACGAACTCGGCAGACGTGACCCATAGATTAAAACTTTTTCGGGCTATCAACAACAAAACTTTTCGGGAATTACATCAAAAAATTACTCCTGACATAGCGGCAATTTTTCTTTCCAGGCCGGGACCATTTTCGACTGCATCGGACCTATGTACCCGACTCAAAAAAATCCCGTCTTGTTTTGAAGCAGGCGAATCGTGTATTCTTTATGCCCTGGTAAATACACATGGACCATCCTGCTCATTGTCAGGAGCAAGGTACATTTCTGTTGAAAAAATTTGAATGGTTCGCAATCATAAACGCTGAGATTACAACAGTATGCGAGGACTTCAAGAAAAATTCACCTGGTGCGCGGGCTGATTTTACTCCGGATACGGCTTCAGGCTTACCGGAAATTCGAAAAACTCATAATAGGATTTTCCCGAAAGGAAATTGCCAGTTATGGACGCAATTGTTTTAGCAGCAGGTTTTGCAACAAGACTGAGGCCGCTTTCCCTGGTTCGTCCCAAGGTACTGCTTCCGATCTGCAACAGGCCTCTTCTCGATATCATTATAACCCGGTTGCACTCATGCAACTTCACAAGAATTCACATAAACACGCACCACCTGGCCCGTTGCATAGATTCGTTCCTGAAGAAACGAGATTATCCTGTCGAGACAATCACCCACCACGAGGAAAAAATCCTGGGAACCGGCGGAGGGATACACAGAATTGCCGAAACCATAAACGGCCCTGATGATTCCATTCTTATCATTAATGGCGATGTTCTCGCTGGTATTGATATCGAATCGGTATGGAGGCACCACCAGGAATCAGGCGCCGCGGTGACAATGGTTATGATGGATATGCCGCTTTACAATAATGTCCTGGTAGACAGCGAATTGACGAT
>JALXAI010000339.1 GCA_026992215.1 Desulfobacterales bacterium
AGCTTAAAGATATCGACCGAATTATTGATAAACATCAATGTGATCCCAGCGCGCTGATCCAGATCCTGCTTGAGATTCAGGCGGAAAAGAGGTGGCTTTCGAAGCCTGCTCTTATCTGGGTTGCCGAACGGCTGGGGGTTCCTCTTTCGCGTGTAATGCACATTGCCACGTTTTACAAGGCGTTTTCGCTTGAACCACGCGGACGTCATCTGGCGCAGGTTTGCCTGGGCACTGCGTGCCACGTGAGGGGCGCACAGCTGCTTCTGAGCAAGGTGTCGATGGCATTGGGGATAAAGCCGGGGCAGACGGATTCCGATATGAAGTTCACGCTCAAAACGGTTAATTGCCTTGGTTGTTGTGCCCTGGGTCCAGTGGTGATGATTGATGAAAACTATTACAGTGATCCTTCGGTGGAAGAACTGAAACGGATTGCCGGTGATCTCGAATAAGGGTGGGGAGTGAAAATGAGAAGACTAGCATCGCGAGAAGAACTTGAGAAGCTCAGGGAAGAGCTTCGAGGGAAAATGGAGAAGATCGAGCGCTGGGTTGCTGTTTGTTCGGGACCAGGGTGTCACGTACACGGTTCCGGAGAAGTAGCCCAGGCATTTTTGAAAGAAGTGGAGGCCCAGGGGCTTGGCGATAAAGTGAAGGTAAGGGCCACGGGGTGCCACGGTTTTTGTGAAGTGGGACCGGTGGCTGTCATATTTCCCGAGCGGTATTGCTACACCAGGATCAGGGTTGAGGATGTGCCACGGATTGTTAGCACAACCCTGAAGGAAGGTGAGGTGGTTGAGGATTTGTTATACGTGGATGAAACCACGGGTAAGAAGGTTCTCCGGGACGAAGACATACCTTACTACAAGTTTCAGCACAGATTGCTTCTGGGGCAGCATCTCGAGATAGACCCGGAAGACATCGGAGACTACATTGCGGCGGGCGGTTACAGTGCTCTTGCAAAAGCGCTCTTTGACATGAAACCCGAAGAAATCATCGAGGAGGTCAAGGCGGCCAGGTTGAGGGGGAGGGGCGGTGGTGGTTTTCCTGCCGGAATTAAGTGGGAAACCACGAGGAATGCTCCCGGTGATCCCAAGTACGTAATTGTTAACGCAGACGAAGGTGATCCCGGGGCGTACATGGACAGGGGTATCCTTGAAGGGAATCCTCACAGCGTACTTGAAGGGCTGATTATAGGGGCAATTGCCATAGGTTCTCCCCAGGGCTTTGTTTATGTCCGGCAGGAGTATCCGATTGCCGTAAAAAACATGCAACGTGCCATTGATCAGGCGAGGGAAATCGGGCTGCTGGGCGAAAACATACTTGGTTCCGATTTTTCTTTCGACGTTAAGATTCACATGGGTGCCGGCGCGTTCGTGTCAGGAGAATCGAGTGCCCTTATGACGGCCATTGAGGGAAAAGTAGGGGAACCAAGACCCAAGTACATTAGAACCGCTGTAAAGGGCGTAT
The DNA here is from genome assembly GCA_026992215.1 of Desulfobacterales bacterium. Classification (GTDB taxonomy): domain Bacteria; phylum Desulfobacterota; class Syntrophobacteria; order B119-G9; family B119-G9; genus B119-G9. The sequence continues at coordinate 1,465 of JALXAI010000339.1, forward strand.
GGGATAAACCCAGCAACCTTAACAACGTGGAAACATGGGCCAATGTGCCTCTTATAATAAATAACGGTGCAAAGTGGTACACGACCATCGGTACGGATAACAGCAAGGGAACTAAGATTTTTTCTCTTGTTGGCAAAGTAAAAAACACGGGACTTGTAGAAGTTCCCATGGGGGTAACCCTGAGGAAAATCATCTTTGACATTGGTGGTGGAATCCGGGGTAACAAGAAATTTAAGGCCGTGCAGACCGGGGGACCCTCCGGCGGGGTTATACCTGAGAGCCTGCTGGGTATTGCCGTTGATTACGATGAGCTTGATCAAGTCGGATCCATGATGGGGTCCGGTGGCATGATCGTAATGGACGAAGATACGTGCATGGTGGATGTTGCAAGATACTACGTTAACTTTCTTTCTGATGAGTCCTGCGGCAAATGTGTTCCATGCAGGGAGGGATTACGGCAGGCCTCGAGAATCCTGGAAAGAATCTGTGCCGGGAAGGGAAAAGAAGGGGACATTGAGCTTCTGGAGGAACTCGGAAGCTTCATGAGAGATGCGTCTCTTTGTGCACTAGGACGTACTGCCGCGAACCCTGTTTTGAGCACCATCAAGTATTTTCGAGGGGAGTACGAGGCGCATATTCTCGAAGGGAAATGTCCCGCGAAGGTATGCAAAGAACTTATTTCATATTTTATTGACCCCGCGAGATGTAAAGCGTGCGGGCAATGTGTCAGGGTGTGCCCGGTAGACGCCATTTCCGGAGGGAAAGGTCTCGTCCACATCATAGATCAGGATAAGTGTGTCAGATGCGGAAGCTGTTTCGCAGTTTGCCCGGATAAGTTCAGGGCGGTGGTTAAGCTGTCCGGCGAACCGGTTCCGGAAGTTGCTCCCGGGACAAAAATAAGGAAGAAAGCAAAGGGTGAGAAAAAATGCAGAAAGTAACACTTGAAATAGACGGCTTGAAGGTGTCTGTGGAGGAAGGAAAGAGCGTTTTAGATGCGGCCAAAAAGGCCGGTGTTCCGATTCCGACTCTCTGTTATCACGATGAACTCGAACCTTTTGGTGCCTGCCGTTTTTGCATGGTGGAAATAATAAGGGGCAATCGAAAGAGGCTGGTCGCGTCGTGTGTTTATCCTGCGGAAGACGGGCTGGTAGTACGTACAAACACCGATCGGGTTAAAGAAATTCGCCGAATGATCATCGAACTTCTTCTGCCGCTTGCCCCGGCGGGTCCGCTCAGAGAGCTTGCCAGGCGTTACGGCGTGAAGCGCTCGAGGTTCGAGAGCGAAGACATGCAGCCCACTCACTGTACGCTCTGCGGCATGTGCGTGCGTTATTGCAGCGAAGTAGTGAAGTACGACGCGGTAAGTTTTGTGGGCAGGGGTGTATCGAAGGCCGTGGCACTTACACCGGAAGCCCAGGACCAGTGTGTTTTCTGCCGGAAATGTTATACCATTTGCGAAGCAGGGCGGTTCCCCATGCTTGCCGAGGAATACAGCGTATAGTTAAAAAAACGGGGCTGGCGATGTTTTAAATGCCAACCCCGTTTGCATTAATAGGTTACAAGTCACGGGTCAGGGGAGTTAATACTCGCACCTCTTGACCAGTTCTTCCCATTCCTTGTCTACCCTCTGCTGAATCTTGTTAATTTCTTTTTCGGTCAGGTGTCGAAAGCGCCTCTGGGTCTTGAGGTATTCGATAACCGGCTTGGGACGCTTGACCTTGTTCGTAAGTCTCCAGTGACCGTCTACCACTTCGTATAGCGGAAAAATTCGTGTTTGAACCACCAATCTTGCTACGTGGACTGACATGCTCGGATCACATCGCCATCCGGTCGGGCATGGAGAATAGATGTGAATATAGGCTGGCCCTTTTACCGCGGCGCCTTTCCGTACCTTGTTCATCAAGTCGATATGAAAAGCAGGTGAAGCCGTTGCCACGTAAGGTATTTCGTGGGCGGCGGCGATGGCGGCCACGTTCTTTTTCCATGTCATCTGCCCGATACTTTTTTTCCCGGGCGGAGAAGTGGTTGTCATGGCTCCGTAAGGAGTGGAAGATGATCTCTGGATGCCCGTATTCATGTAAGCTTCGTTATCAAGGCACACGTAAAGAAAGTTATGGCCCCTTTCAAGGGCTCCGCTTAAAGACTGCAACCCTATGTCCGCGGTACCTCCGTCCCCGCCGTAAGCAAGAATGGTTACATCCGGCTGATTAATTTTCCCTTTTCGGTTCATTACCCTGTATGCCGCTTCCACCCCTGATGCCACCGCGGCTGCATTTTCAAAGGCCACGTGCAACCAGGGTACTTCCCAGGCGGTCTGGGGGTACGGAGAAGAAATGATTTCCATGCATCCCGTGGCGCTGACCACGATAACGTTATGTCCGAGAGCTTTCATAACCAATCTCAGTGCCAGCACTTCACCGCAACCCTGACATGCCCTGTGACCGTTGCTCAAAGGTTCGACCACTGGTATGTTGGATGCCCTGATTTTTTCAATCCCCTGTATGGCTTCCACCGTTGAATTTGTCATAGCATTATTCCCTCACGTTGATGATTTCGTATCCTGGTTTTACGCCTTCACGGGAACACTTTTCGATATCGGAGGCAATTTCCGTGAAGTTTTCCACCGTCACATCCCGTCCGCCGAGACCCGCAATATAATTCTTAATGTAAGGATGCAATCCGGAATCGTAGAGAACGCTTCTGATTTCGAAAGAAAACGGACCTCCCATACCGTTTAGGGCCAGAGCCCTGTCAATAACAGCCACGTTGTTGACATTTTCAAGTGCCGAGACTATCTCCTGGGCCGGAAACGGCCTGAACAAACGTGGTCTCACAATCCCGACTTTTTTCCCCTTTTCTCTCATCCTGTCAACTGCCGTCATGGCGGTTTCTGCCAGGCTACCCATGATCACGATGGCAGTTTCGGCATCTTCCATCCTGTAGGTTTCAACAGGGCTGTAATATCGTCCGAAGAGATCACCGAATTCCTTCCACGCCTCGATAATTACCTCCTTGGAATTTTTCAAAGCCTCATCCTGGGCTTTCTTGGCTTCGGTGTAAACTTCCGGCATGCCCACCGGTCCCATGGTGATGGGATTTTCGGGATCCATTCTTAAAGGAGCCCTGTAAGGTCGTATGTATTTGTTAACTTCTTCCCGGCTCAAAAATTCGATGGGCTCGATCATGTGAGACAGGGTAAAGCCATCCAGATTTACGATCATGGGCAGCATCACCCTGGGATCTTCCGCAACCCGATATGCGTGCAAGATCAGGTCGAAGGCTTCCTGGCCGTTTTCCGCCACCGTTTGTATCCATCCGGTATCCCGGGACAGCATCATATCAGAGTGATCGTTCCAGATGCTTATGGGACCGGACAGCGCCCTGTTCGCCACCGCCATGACAATAGGCAGCCTCAAGCTTGAAGCAATGTACATTATTTCAACCATCAGTGCCAGGCCCTGGGAACTCGTCGCGGTAAAGGTTCTTACGCCCGCAGCGCTCGCTCCAACCGAGGTGCTCATGGCACTATGTTCAGATTCAACCGGTATGAATTCGGCATCAAGTTCTCCGTCGGCCACGAGTTCCGAAAGGTGCTCGACTATATGAGTTTGAGGGGTTATCGGGTATGCAGCAATCACGTCTACGTCAACGAGCATTACTGCATGCGAAACTGCAAGAGAAACTTCTATACCAACCCTTTTTCCCATGATTAATGGCCCTCCTCTACCATGCTGATTGCGTTTTTAGGGCATTCCTTAGCGCATATTCCACAACCCTTGCAGTGATACAAGTCCGACTCGTAAAAACCTTCTTCGTTTCGAACATAGGCCATGTCGGGGCAATAAATATAACAATTCCCGCACTGAATAC
>JALXAI010000340.1 GCA_026992215.1 Desulfobacterales bacterium
ACACTGGCATCGAGATCCGGGCCGTTTGCAGCTACCGCAATTTTCATGTCGTTTATAACCTCCGGCTTTCATGCTGCTCGTAGCAGCAGCTCCGCCACCGGGGGACATTGCATACGAGCATCGTCAATGGTCTGATACCTAAAGATTGCAGCAAAGTATGAAAAGTCCCCGGCGACAAAAGCATGCTGCAGTTCTCTTTAAATCATTAAATTTCCCGCCAAAAGTTCACTGTTTTCCTGCCCCGTTATCGCCACTTAATGCATACTTCTTTCCTTAAAACAACAGGCAGCGGTTTATAAGGCAGTCTTTAAATCCGCCAAAATAACGGATTCCCGAAATTTCCCCCACAGACGTGCCAAGTTAGCAAGTGGAACGCTTTCGGGACAGATCATCGAAAAACGACAGATGCCAGGGAAACGGTGCGGAAACCGGATCTGCAGTTATTCCCTGTGTCCCGACAGTTTTTCCAGGATATCCGGAGCTACATTCCTGATGTTGATATCCCTTTGAGGGAACGGTATTTCTATGCCTGCCTCTTTAAATTTTCTGAACAGCGCGAAATAGTAATCGCTTGTATAACCGTGATCTCCCCGCAACTCCGTCATTCGGCACCAGACCTTAAGAAAAAAGTTAAGACTGCTGTCTCCGAAACCTTCAAACCGCACCTTTATGGGGTGATTACTGTCTTCAACAGTGGTTGGTACTTCACGAGCCGCCTCTATGGCCAGCCTTGCCACCTCATTTGGATCAGAATCGTAAGAAACACCAAAGGGGATTTTCAGTCTCCGCCAGTTATCATCGTATGTCCAGTTTCGGACTCGCTGGGATACGAACTCGGAATTCGGCACTATTATGTCTTCCCCATCCTGTGTTCGGACAACAGCGTACCTTATCGCGACGTTTTTTACTTGCCCCGTTAATCCGTTTTCAAGCCGGACAAAATCCCCCACTTTTATGGAGCGGTCTATCAAAAGAATGAGGCCGCTGATAAAGTTATTGGCTATGGTTTGCAATCCGAAACCAATGCCGACACCAAGGCCGCCCAGAATGATACTGAGCTGGTTCATGTTGATGCCGGCGGTGGAAAGGGCAATGAGAAACACGAGAACGAGAAAAGTATAGTATACGAGGGTGGTAACGGAGCCGATGGTACCCGGGGCAAGCTGGGTTTTCTTGACAAGTATCTCATTCAGTTTCTTTCTTGCTTTCCTGAGCAGGAAAACACCAATGGTCAGAAGTATTATGACCTTTATGATGCCATTGAGCGTAAGGGCAGTATTGCCGATGGTAACCAAAGGGTAGTAGAGCACTTTTTTTGCGTTTTCCCATGTTTTTGCAAGGCTCCTCGAACTCCACGCTCCCACGTTGGCTACCAGTCCGGCTTTTTTTCTCATCAGCCCCACCACCAGGCTGACTTCCCTTTCCAGGTCAGAAGCGAGTTCACGGTTCTTGGACACCGTTACAAAGAGGCTATCCAGCGCGCTGTTGGCTTCTTTGAGTTTTCTGTGAACGGATGCAAGAAGCCTGAGGAGGGCAGGGTCGGTGGCCGAGGCTTTTTCGTCCGATATAGCGGTGAGTTTACGCATGAAGCCGAATTCCCGGGTCCTCAAGTCAACTACCTGTTGCCCCAGGGAATCCTCTACTGTCCTGATTTTGTCAAGCATGACGGCCCACTTTTTGAGAAACTCCTCCACCGTACCTCCCCCCTTCTCACCGGTGTAGGTAGATATCCACTCATACCTGAACTCAGCCCTCGTACTCTGAAGTTTCCACCTCAACTTTTCCTGGTTTATACTTTCCAATTTTGCCTGGCTCTTTTCTATCAGAGCCTCGTAGTACTGCTTCCTCGCCAGCAAAACAGCCATGGCCGAATCCGTACGCTTGGTGACCTTTAATTTCGCAAGTACCCTGTTCAACTTCATCTCGTAAGGGACTACTTCCTTGTTAAGGTTTACGGCACTTTTGCCCAGTAAAGCCAGCTGTTCGTTCATCTTTGAAGATACCTTTTCATACTCAGCCTTCGCGTCCTCGATATCATCCTTGGTAATCTTCAAGTGTTCAAAGGTCTTCCTCAACATGTTCATCAAATCGTCTTCCAGCTTGCCGGCGTCTTTCACTATCTTTCTTGCCCTCTTTAGCTGAAGCTGTGATATGGCATACCTGATTTGCTGGGTGTAGATCTGCCCCAATTTAAGGTAGGCTTCGGGGCTTGGAGGATTCTCTCTTCTAAGAACAATGTAGTCAGAAAAGAGTGATTTTAACTCATCGCCAATGCTCTCCAGGTCTCTTTTAAGCAGGTCAACCTTCGGCCGATACTCAGTCAGTTCTTTTTCTACCCTGCCGAGCAGGTCAAAGAGTTCGTAAAAGGCTTTGAGCCCGTAGGGTGGAGAGCCCTGGGCGGGCAATTTCACGGGGATACCCATAGGGGTCTTTAGCTGCGATTGAAGCTTCATGTCCAGGATCGTGAGTGCTTGAAGAAAGTCCAGGGCTTCGCTTAACACCCTTTTGTCCTGCTCACTGGTGGTCTTCGAAATCAGCTCCTGAACCTCGGTCCTGAGTGCCGCTATCTCTTTTTCTCTTTTTTTAACAAATGACACTATTTCTTTCGCAGATCCCTCGAAATACCTCGGTTCTATCGGGTTATTGATATCAGGGAGCGCCGCCAGGGCACCCGCCACGATACCGATTACAATAAATGCTGCCAGCAAACACGTGAGCTTTTCCCGGTGTCTTATGCTTCCCCGACTTTCATTATTATTATTCATCTTTCAGATCTCCTGTAACCATAAAAGAGACACTGGCTCAGCCTTGCCCCGGTGACTTTAAATTACCCCGCGCCAGATATACCGCAAAAGCGACGAACAAGTAAATCATATTGATCTTCCCGTCATAAAGACAAACAACTTTGACGGCTGCGGAGCGAAAAGAGTATCATATCGCTAAGATCATACTACGCTGCCGTTACCAACGCTACCTCCTTTTTCAATCCTGAACATCCCTTTGACTAGGCCACTTCATAAACCAGAAGAAAAAAGCCCCCCTTGCACTGCCATCCCGATATAAAGTCTTGATAAAACTGTCCTTGAACATCTATATTTGTATGAAAGCAACACTTTGACCCGTGACCTTGCAATCGAAAACAAAGACAATGACCGGTAAAATAAGACTGAGACCAGCCACGATTGAAGACGCGGATATCCTTCTTCAGTGGCGCAATGACTTACAGACGCGAAGGGCGAGTTTCAACACTGAAGAAGTTACCAAAGAGGAACACGTCTCGTGGTTAACGAAGTTGCTTGAAAACCCCGACAGGCTCCTTTTCATTGCCGAAGAGGACGGGGTGCCCGTGGGTACGGTCAGAGCGGACTTAATCGATGGTGCTTATGAACTATCTTGGACAGTTGCACCAAGCTCCAGGGGACACGGAGTAGGAAAAACCATGGTTGCGCTTGCGGCAGACCTTATCGCCAGCCCGATCCTTGCCAGGATAAAGGCCGAAAATAAGGCCTCTGCCCGAATAGCAGAATTTGCGGGCATGAAGCATGACAGGGAGGTAAACGGTGTTCTGTATTATCGGAGGGGAGCCTTGAAGAAAAAATAGGCAAGGGTTCCCGAGCATGCGCCGCCCTGAGTTTATCGAAGGGCGGTGCCCTGAGTTTACCGAAGGATCGCCATATACCCGGCGCAAACTCGCCGGAAGGTTTTTCTCAAGGTTTTTTAAGGGTAGAATTTTATCGTCCGGGATATGGACTTTGGCAAAGTTTTTTGATAAAAAGGATTTAGTCGGGACGTGGCTCAGTCTGGTGGAGCGCTGCGTTCGGGACGCAGAGGTCGCTGGTTCGAATCCAGTCGTCCCGACCATTTCTTTTTTGCCCCGCCGATCACGGATAAAATCCCGGAGTATTTCCCCTCCGGCAACATCATTCCTGAATAAACCGGGTACCCGTTTTAATGCATTCCTCTGCCCTTTGAAGCTGTCTTCCCAGGTATATGGCATGGCCGATATCTGAAAGCGCGCAATCACGGGCAATTTCGTGCTGGAGCCTCGATGCTTTTCGTCCCTCGTATCTCTTAAGGATTACATCTCCCGTGCAGTGTTCGACCACAATGTTTTCGCCATCCAGCGTTATTCTGAAATACCCGTTGGGATCTTCCACTACCCTGTACTTTTTTTCTGCGGCGATTTCTTTCGCCCTGCCAAGCTCTTTCCTGTCGATGGTAATTGATTGACTGTAAACTGTTATGGCCCCACCCTTCTGTCCCAGCTTCTCCGCCACATATCGTTGAACGGCCATAAGGCCGTAAAGATTTACAAGCCAGGCATCAAGAGCGTTATGAGTCCGGAACGTGGCAGAAAGGGTGAGCCTTCCTTCGAACCTGCGAAAAAAAAGGCTCACAAGGCATGGATGGCCGCGGTCGCTTACAAGGTCTCTTGCAGTATCCCACAGGGCAATGTAACACTTGCGATCTTCCCAGTCTTTTTCCAGCCTCCTTATACAGGCCTCCAGACCGTCTATCCCGAAATATTTACGGATTCGATGCCCGTAATTGTAGGTTTCATCAGGTTCGATACCGGATGAGAGAATTTCTTCCTGGTATCTTCTCAAAAAGGCAGGATCAAAATTGTACTTCCTGAGGAGCTTTTCATCGTCTCCCTCCGGATTTTCCACAACAGCTTTAAGATTCTGGACCTCAATCCTGTCTCCTTTCGTCAGTTTTACCGGGATACCGAACCTGCAAAGACGAAAGACAATCTCCTTCCATGTTTCAAGCGGGCTCACACCAACTACCACGTGGCTCCTGGGATTACCCGGGAAATAATCAAATTCAACCTCGGGCAGGGGCACTTTTTTTCTTTCAACCCCGGAGTTCAGGCCCCGCAAAGCGGAAATCTCGTGTTCAAACAGATCTTTTAGCTTTTCAATCTCGGAAGGGTCCTTCAAATCACCCAGAGCAAAGATCCTTGGTGCCCTGGGAAAATCTTCCGGAGTTACGAGATCATCGATGATCCTTTTTGTTCCGGCAATACGAACAGGGCTCACCTTCCCCTGGCCGCACTTGTACTGTATCCTGGTATCCGTGCACGGCTCTATCCCCCTGGAGAAAAAGTTGATAAGCTCCTCTTTTGACCCGGACCTGTTTCGACCGCACACCACAAGTACACTTATTTGAGGGTTGTAAAGCAGGTTGCGAAGAAGTTCCCTGAGACCGTTACCGTAAAGGTTACCAAAGACGGCGATGGGAGAAGTATCGGGACAAAGATCGACCCCGGCCTGATCAAAGCGCTTCTTTACAAAGTCAACCCTTGACCACAGGG
>JALXAI010000341.1 GCA_026992215.1 Desulfobacterales bacterium
CTGGGGCAACAATTTGAATCAGGTTAAGCACTGGCTGATTCAATAAAATTTCTCGATGAAAAAACCAAGGCAGCAAGGCCGCAATAAGAACGTGGGATAAAGATTTGTTTTGAAACCGCGAAGACATCCCGGTTAAATAGCCCGATGGAGTTTAACGGGGCACGTAAAGTTCGCGAAGAAATAAATTGTTGTTTCTCCAATCGGGGCGCGTCGGTTGGGAAAGTGATCGATGCCGCTTTGAAGCAGGCGGTTTTTTTACTCAAAATTAAAAGACAACCCGGGGTTTGAGATCCGCCTATGGTGGATACGAACGAACAGGTTTTAGCACGAAAATCAGGCTATGCAAAAACGTTGCATGCCTCGAGGGAAGTATTCTGTCGTAAAAAGTAATCCTTTTAAAAAATAAATTCCAGGAAAAGGGGTCTTGACTAAATGATATTTAATTCAATACTCGGATGGTTTTCGAACGATCTTGCCATTGATCTGGGAACCGCAAACACTCTTGTCTACGTTAAGGGAAAGGGAATTGTTTTGAGCGAGCCTTCAGTTGTGGCCGTTAGAAAAGACGGGCGTGGAGGCAACAGGGTTTTGGCTGTTGGCAAGGAAGCCAAAATGATGCTGGGGCGCACCCCGGGCAACATCGTAGCCATTCGCCCGATGAAAGACGGTGTTATTGCCGATTTTGAAGTTGCGGAAGCCATGCTCAGGCATTTCATAAGAAAAGTTCACAACAGGCGATCACTGGTGAGGCCAAGAATTATTATCTGCATACCTTCCGGGGTGACGCAGGTTGAGAAACGAGCGGTGAAAGAGTCAGCGGAGTCGGCCGGTGCGCGGGAAGTATTCTTGATTGAAGAGCCCATGGCGGCCGCCATTGGCGCGGGGCTTCCCATAACGGAGCCAACGAGTAACATGGTTGTGGATATAGGCGGAGGCACCACGGAAGTTGCCGTTATTTCACTGGCGGGGATCGTTTACAGCAAGTCGGTGCGAGTGGGTGGGGACAAAATGGACGGCGCCATTTTGCAGCATATTAAACGGAAGTACAACCTGCTGATTGGAGAAAGAACTGCAGAGCTGATAAAAACCACCATTGGCAATGCCTATCCTACCGATAAAGTAGAGACGATGCTTATCAAAGGCAGGGACCTGGTCAGTGGTATCCCGAAGACGATTGAGATTAATTCTGACGAGGTTAGGGAATCGATTCAGGAGCAGGTTGATGCCATTCTCGAAGTGGTAAAAGTGGCCCTTGAACAGACCCCTCCAGAGCTTGCCGCGGATATCGTGGATAACGGTATTTATCTTACCGGGGGCGGAGCTCTGCTGAAAGGGCTTGATCGCCTGCTGCGGGAGGAAACGGGACTCCCCATCTCTGTTACCGACGATCCTCTTTCCACGGTGGTTCTGGGCTCCGGTAAGGCTCTGGATAATCTGGATATCCTCAAGGAGGTCATGATTTAAAGCATTTTGAATCATGTTCAGGAGCGGTATTTGATATTGTTAAAAAGAATAAAACCAATTCTTTTTTTTATTCTTGTCGCCTACGTTTTGCTCTACGTTTTTTCTCTGAACTATAAAAAGGGGCAGATGAGCCTTCTGGAAAAAGCTGTGGTGGAGGCCGTGGGACCTGTTCAAAAAGGTGTCCATCACCTGTTTGGATATATCGGCGGCTTCTTTGATGAGTACGTGGACCTGATTGGCGTGAAAGAGGAAAACAAGCTACTTAAAAGAAAGGTGGCGTTGCTCGAAAACGAGCTGAACAACTACAAGGAGGCCTATCTTGCTAACCAGAGACTGAGAGAACTCCTGGGATTGAAGAAAAGCCTGTCCAGGTGGCCAACCCTCGCTGCCGAAGTTGTTTCATGGGATCCCAGTGGCTGGTACCAGACCATTACCATTGATAAAGGGTTTCTTGACGGCATTCAGATAGGAATGCCGGTGATTAACGCCAGGGGAGTGGTGGGAAAAATCACCGCTCTATCCAGGCATTATTCCAGGGCTCTACTGTTGATAGATCCCAATTTTGCCGTGGACAGCTATGTTCAGAGAAACAGAGTCTATGGCATCGTGAGTGGTTACAAAAACGGCATCTGCAGGATGCAGTACGTACAGCAAAACCAGGATGTGAAGGAAGGGGACGTTATTGTAACTTCCGGAATGGCAGGGTATTTCCCAAAGGGTCTGCCTGTTGGTACGGTTAGCAAGATCAGAATCAACAAGGCACAACTTTTCCAGGAAATATATGTCAAACCTTTCGTCGATTTCTCCAGGCTAGAAGAAATCCTTGTGATCCTTAAGGAGAGGCCGGTACTGAACTATGGTAGGCCCCGCAAGAACCACTGATATTCCCAAAAAAAACACCGCTAATCCCAATCCCGTACGTCTCTTGTTGGCCCTGGTTTTCGTTGTGCTGGTGCAGTTTGTGGTCTGCGGGCAGTTTTCGTCAAGGGCGATGCGAGTGGATGTGTTGCTGATCGCACCGATTTATCTCGCTCTCACCGTCTCCCCGGTGCCGGCAGTATTTTCAAGCTGTATCATCGGTTTCCTGATGGACGTAGTTTCCGGCGGATTTATCGGGTTTCACCTGTTTTTTTACGTGTTCGTTACGATTTTCGTTTTCTTGGTGGAACGGAAGGTGAGTTTATCCGGAACTTTTCAGCAACTTATTTTGCTGGTCCTTGTCTGGTTATTTGAAGGTTTTCTGATCCAGTTATCGGCCTTTTCCAGATCGGGAAATCTCGGCGAATTTTGCGTATTCTCCAGGCTTTTTGTCTATAAGACCCTGACAGTCCTGGTCCTGGGGCTGCTAATCTTGTTGGTGTTACCGGTAATAAGCGGTTTTAAAATACGGAAAGTTACAGGTTAAAGGCTACTTAATCAGGTAACTCGGGAAAATGCATAACGGTCGCGTCGCTACCCAGAAGCACAAGTACCCCAAAGATTATCTGGATCCGTCCAGACAAATTAAGGTGGCTTCAGTTTTTGTTGTCCTGGTGGCCGTTGTTTTCGTGGTGAGGCTCTGGTACCTCCAGATCGTGCTTGGCAACGAATACAGGCTGAAATCCGAAACCAACAGGATTCGCACCGAGTCGATGTCTCCTCCCAGGGGCATAATTTATGACAGAAACGGAAATATTCTTGTCGAAAACAGGGCCGCTTTTAACCTGGCGGTTGTCCCAGAAGATGTGGAAGATATGAAAAGCACCCTTGTCGTGTTAAGTAATCTCACGGGGATACCCTATGATGAGCTCGAAAAAAAACTCGAGGAAGGAAAGAGGGCTCCGTTTGTGCCGGTGGTTCTGGCTGAAGATATTGATTGGTCTACCCTGGCGCGGGTTAAAAGCGAGATATATAGCCTGCCGGGGGTTATTGTGCAGGTGGAGCCTAAAAGGCATTACAGGTTCCCGAACCTGGCTTCCCACCTCATCGGTTACATCGGCGAGGTTAATGAAAAAGAACTGCGCAATGTTAAGTACAAGGAAAAGTACTGTATCGGATCCTGCATAGGGAAGGTGGGCATTGAAAAGGTCTACGAAGACTACCTTGTGGGAGTGCCCGGTTCTAGGGAGGTTGAAGTAAATGCCAGGGGACGAAAGCTCAGGGTGCTAGGAGAGAAACTTCCGTCTCCCGGCAAAAGTATCTATCTTACCATCGATGCCGGGTTACAGGAAACTGCGGAAAAGTGCCTCGAAGGCAAGGTGGGTGCCATTGTGGCTATCGACCCCGGAAACGGCGACGTGCTGGCGCTTGCAAGCAGTCCCGGTTACGATGAAAATATTTTTGTCAAAAGGCTTTCCAGGGAACAATGGAACAAAATCCAGAATGACCCCGACAAGCCGCTGCAGAACCGGGCTACGGCCAGCATGTATCCTCCCGGGTCTACTTACAAGGTCATAGTGGCCGCGGCAGGACTTCAGGAACACGTAATTAATCCACAAACAAGTGTGTTTTGTCCCGGTTATATGACCCTGGGAAGGAGAACCTACCGTTGCTGGAAACGGGGTGGGCATGGGAATGTTCAGTTATACAGGGCATTGGTGGAGTCCTGTGATGTCTACTTTTACCAGCTGGGTCTTAAGCTCGGAGTGGACAGGATTGCAAAGTATGCCAGAGAATTCGGGCTCGGGCAAAAGACAGGGATCGACCTTGACAGGGAGCTCCCGGGGCTTATACCCACAGCCAGCTGGAAGAAAAGAAGGTTCGGAGTGCCATGGCAAAAAGGAGAAACGCTCTCGATTGCCATCGGGCAGGGTTTTGATCTTGTTACCCCTCTCCAGATGACCCTTGCTTACGCGGCTGTTGCCAACGGAGGCGTTTTGTGGAAACCGCACCTGGTAAAAAAGATTGAAGATACCGAAAATGGTGATTCGCTGGAATTCGCACCTCAGAAGCGATGGAAATTGAGCATAAGCAAAAAGAATCTTGATTTCATCAGACACGCCCTGGAAGGGGTGGTTAACGATCCGCATGGTACCGGCAGGGTTGCAAGGCTTCCCGATATCAAGGTGGCGGGAAAAACCGGAACCGCCCAGGTGGTAAGTGCTGCCAGGGCAACCAAGAAAGGGAGTAAGGGGAAACTTTTCAAAGACCATGCGTGGTTTATTTGTTTTGCTCCGGTGAATAACCCGAAGATTGTTGTGGGAGTCCTTGTTGAACATGGCGGGCATGGTTCCAGCGGAGCGGCTCCGCTGGCAAGGGCTATGCTTGAAAAGTATTTTTACGGAGAAGCCCAGGGGCTCAAGGTGGCGAAAAATGCCAGGAGAGAGCGACAGTGAGAAAGATTTCACAAAGATTTTCTTCCCGATTTATTTTGTGCATTTGGTAACAAGGTTTTTCTGCCCCGCTCAGGAAGGTTTATCTGATGTTTGACAGGCGGCTTATCAAGAACTTCGACTGGCCGATACTGATAGTAACGGTACTTATCCTTATTATCGGGGGGCTCAGTCTCTACAGCGCCCTTGACGTGACCGGGCAGCACATGAGTTCAGCCCGCTATTTTTTCAGGCAGCTGTGCTGGATAGGGATAGGCTTTATAGCCATGTTTGCCGTGTTGACAATAGATTACCAGGCATTTCAAAGTGTTGCATATCCGCTTTACTGGATTGGTGTGGCTGCCCTGGTTCTTGTTCATCTCCTTGGCAAAACCTCGCTTGGGGCACAGCGCTGGATTACGATAATGGGGGTAAATATACAACCGTCTGAATTCATGAAGATCATCGTGATAATAGCCATGGCACGGTACTTTTCCGTAACAGGAGGAGCAAAACCGCTATCGCTCAGGGAACTGGCTCCCGGGATAGCC
>JALXAI010000342.1 GCA_026992215.1 Desulfobacterales bacterium
AACTGGTAACTGTAAAACTTCCTGCTCGTTCCACACCGATCGCACTTGATGCATGAAACGTGAGAACCATAACGCTTGATAACTTGAACTCCGGTCTCCATACAATACCTCCCATCGGGTTTCGAAGATAAGCAAATTCCGTACCCTCGCAGCCAGACACTGGAGAAATATTTTGCTTCTCTAACTTGTAGCATGATATCGTGGAGTTATGATCGTCCAAACAGAATAACCATGCTTCAAAACGAATGACAATGCGTGTTAAATTGCAGCAGTGGGAAAAAAATGGCACATTTGGGTTTCAAAATTTCTTATTTTGTGACCTTTTGTTCACAGTCCCGAGGAAAAAGCAGGGAAAACCGAGGTAGTACATCCGGCAACCCTTGACATGCGAAGTAAAGGGTATAAATTATTTCAGAAAGGAAAACCATGGAGGAAAAAATGCCCATTTTCGAGTATAGGTGTAAAGACTGTGGTGCTAAGTTCGAGAAAATAGTTTTTGGATCACCCGATTCCGAGATTGAATGTCCTGAGTGTCATTCCAAAAACGTAACAAAGCTGTTTTCTCCCTTTTCGACCGCGGGAAATAGCAGGACCTCGGCTGTTACTTCATGTGGCAGCACGGGATCAGGATTTTCCTGAGCTTCGTAGAGGTGCGACGATGGTTCATCGTCACGGCGCCGCTTTTTGGAAAAACCTTCCGGGGGCGCTGTACCTTTTTTAATTCAGATGACTATCCCGGGAGATACGCTCAGCTTATTCCCAGGATTCACGGCCTGACCCGGCCAGGTCGTAACCGTAATGAACCAAGGGCGGATTTATAATCCTCCCGAGGCGGATCTTTGACCCTGAGTTAGGTTTTAAGTTTTAGGTGAGAACAGCTTGCAGCAACGCGGCAGAGCTCATTTCTGTAATTGCCTGGTTGGGGAGGTTGAGTAGGGAAGGTTGAGGAGTTTGAGGAAGTTGAAATGGTTGAGTGCTTTTCTTCATTGTACTCTTTTTCCCCTGTCCCCTGCAGCTTGAATTCCGGAAGGGGCGAGGATCCTAAGTTCCTGAAGCAGGGTGGAAAAACCAGGTCGAAGATCCGCCTCTGGCGGGATCGAAGGGACAATGAAACAAAAACCATCGTTTGCTTCGGAGATCCGCCTCTGGCGGGATAGCTATTTTCGCATAAACGAATAACAAATAGCGAATAACTCATTCAAACCTCTTGGTTGCGTCTCCGCTTTACTGGTCCGTTTCAGCTTTCACTGCCATGTAAACCGTTATTTTTGGAAATTACCTTGCTCTGTTCTTCAATCTGAACCCTGGCATTTCCCCGGGTCATCCGTTACCGAATCCACCGGTGCATGGACAAATATTTGCTTACGCTTAAATTACGTGCCCGGGAAGAAGAACCCCTGTACATGGTTAATAAAACAGAGTGCGAGGGGGCAGCCGGGCAAGAGGGTCTCAGGGAGGTGAATCAATTCTGACTTGTCTTTTCATCCCTTCGGTGTGGGCAATCCCGGGTCAATATTAAGAGAATTTCACTGCCGGGAACCTGGCATCCTCACCTTCCGACAGCGTGTGTTCATGAAGGATTGACCAGACCGACCTTATGGAAAGATTTAAAAAACCTCATTGCATGTGCGAGCCTGTGGTGGTAGTCTTGTGTAACTTCATGAAAATGAAAGACACGCGAAAATGCCTCGTAAATCCTTAAACACCGATTCCAGGGAATATCCCGTGCTACCCAGGGTGGCTGTAGGTGCCATAGTGTTGAAAGATGGCAAGGTGCTTCTTGTGAAAAGAGGGCACCCGCCTGCCGTGGACTTCTGGTCGATTCCCGGGGGAGCGCTCAGGCTCGGCGAATCTCTCGAAAGGGCAGCAGAGCGGGAAATATTTGAAGAGACGGGGGTAGTGATAAGAGCGAGGAAACCTATCTACCCGTTTGATGTAATTATCAGGGACAGGGAAGGAAAGATCAAATATCACTACGTTATTCTAGACTTTATCGGTGATTACGTATCCGGTACGCTGCACCCTGCCGATGATGTTACCGATGCGCGCTGGTTTTCACCGGGGGACCTGGAGGGCAGGAAGGTAACAGCTACAACCATTAAGCTCTTGAAGGAAATAGGTTTTTTCCAAAAGTAGAGGAGGAAGACTTACCGATGACGCCGGGAAACCAGACAGGTAATGAAAATTTTCCTGCCAGGGTGCTGGTAGTGGGAGCGGGAGCAATTGGTTCGTTCTACGGAGGAAAGCTTGCCCGGGCAGGCGCGGATGTATCCGTGGTATGCCGGTCTGACTACGAAGTTGTTATAGCGAAAGGGTTTAAAGTAAAAAGTGTTATGGGAGATTTTGACTTCATGCCCAGCAGGGTATTGAAGAGCGCCGCGGAGTACGAGGATGAGCCGGACTATATTATAGTATCGCTGAAGGTTTTGCCGGAAGTTAATACGGTTGAACTTATAAGGCCGGCGGTTTACCGTGACACAGCCATTGTTTTGTTACAAAACGGGATAGACATCGAAAAACCGGTTGCGGAGGCATTTCCCCGAAACGAACTGATAAGCGGTCTTGCCTTTGTATGCGTAAATCGGGTGGGTCCCGGGGAGGTAGAACATCTTGATTACGGGCGAGTTGTACTGGGGATGTACCCGACGGGAGTATCACGCAAGACGAAAGCCCTGGCGGAGCTATTTAACAGGTCCGGCATACCGTGCAAAGTACACGAAGATATCGTGAAAGCAAGATGGCAAAAATTGATTTGGAACGCGCCCTTTAATCCCATTTCTGTCCTGGGGGGCGGAATAAGCACCGAGGAAATGCTGGATCAGGAAGAAACGGCTCTTCTGGCAAGAAGGGTGATGGAAGAGGTCAGGGCAGTAGCGGCGTCAGAAGGTCATGTACTGGATGAATCGGTGGTGGACCAGAATATTAATGACACGGTAAAGATGAAACCATATAAAACCAGCATGCTGCTGGATTATGAGGCGAAAAGACCCATGGAGGTTGAAGCCATCCTCGGAAACGCGCTTCGAATCGCAAGAAAAAACGGGGTTTTTGTATGCCACATGCAAACCCTTTACGCCTTGCTTAAATCCGTGGACATTAAAAACTTGGCTTCGGCGTAAAGTATCAACTACCGGCTTGTCTAAGTGGATGGCGGCACTGTCAAGTGGGAGGGAGTTTAACCGTGAATTAGTCGATTTTATGGGAGGTCTTAAGAAGAATGGAGATTCCGATTTACCAGGTGGATGCTTTTACGAACCGGGTATTTTCAGGCAACCCGGCGGCCGTATGCCCCCTGAAAGAGTGGCCTGGCGACGAGATCCTGCAAGGTATAGCTGCTGAAAATAACCTGTCGGAGACCGCTTTTTTCGTCAATGAAAACGGAAGATATCACCTGCGATGGTTTACACCGAAAGCCGAGGTGGACCTGTGCGGACATGCCACTCTTGCGGCAGCGTTTGTCATATTCAACTTCGTTGATACTTCTCCCGGATCCATAACCTTTGATACGGCCAGCGGCGAGCTAACCGTGAATAGGGAAAGCAGCGGTCTGCTCTCCATGGACTTTCCATCTCGCAGGGCAAGCTCATGCAGCATTCCCGAAGAGCTTATAAAAGGGCTGGAAAAGAAACCGCTGGAAGTCTTTTTATCGAGGGACTACCTCGTGGTTTACGAAAGTGAAGAAGAGGTAAAAGCAATAGACCCCGATATGGCTCTTTTGAAGAACCTTGATTCCCTTGGTGTGATTATCACGGCACCCGGGAAAACGGCTGACTTCGTGTCCCGCTTCTTTGCACCGAAGGTTGGCGTCCCCGAAGATCCCGTGACCGGTTCTGCTCACTGCACTCTCATTCCTTACTGGTCCGAACGTCTCAAGAAAAGAAGGCTCAGGGCGGTTCAAGTCTCTTCCCGGGGAGGGGAGCTGTATTGCGAGGATATGGGAAACAGGGTAAAAATAGGAGGATACGCGGCATTATACATGAAAGGGACGATTTTTCTCTAGTTTTTAAGGGTCAGTTATTGCAAATTACCGTAATGATGCTTACTTTGTTTTTGATGATCGGAGCCGACCGGGGTATCCGATGGCGGATGGAACACAATTAAAGATAGGATAGAAAAGGAGGGGACGTGGAACAAAAGACAAAATATTCAATATGGTATGTGATTATTGCCGTCTGGGGTGTCCTGTTAATGCAGCAGTTCATTGCATCACAACTGGCGATCAAGGTTATTCCTTACAGCCAGTTTTTAAGGGCACTGAAAGAAGGGAAGGTCACAGAGGTAGCCATAGGGAAAGATGTTATCCAGGGGCGGATGAAAATAAAGAAGGACGGGGAGGAGAAGACCATCCTCTTTAAAACGATACGGGTGGATCCCGAGCTTTCCCAGCAGCTTGAAAAATACAACGTGACGTTCAGGGGCGAGATGGAAAGCACCCTGATTCGGGATCTTTTCAGCTGGGTATTCCCCATTCTCTTTTTTGTAGGCCTTTGGTACTTGCTGATCGGACGGATGGGGCCGCGAGCCGGCTTTATGTCTTTCGGGAGATCCAGGGCAAAGATATATGCCGAAGACGAAACCGGAGTTACCTTCGAAGACGTGGCCGGCTGTGACGAAGCCAAAGAAGAGTTAAAGGAAGTGGTGCTCTTTCTCAAACAACCGGAGCGCTACATAGAACTTGGAGCCCAAATACCCAAGGGGGTTCTCCTTGTGGGGCCTCCGGGTACGGGAAAAACGCTTCTGGCCAGGGCTGTGGCAGGAGAAGCAAAGGTTCCGTTTTTTTCCATAGCAGGTTCGGAATTCGTGGAAATGTTCGTGGGAGTCGGTGCGGCTCGCGTTCGTGACCTTTTCACCCAGGCCAAAGAAAAGGCGCCGTGCATAGTTTTTATAGACGAAATTGACGCGATAGGCAAAATGCGCGGGAGCCATCCCATGGGTGGGGAAGAGGAACGGGAACAAACGCTGAATCAGCTCCTGGTCGAACTTGACGGTTTTGAGCCGAACCAGGGAGTAATCCTACTTGCGGCAACGAACAGGCCGGAAGTACTGGATCCGGCCTTGTTGAGACCCGGGAGGTTCGACAGGCAGGTACTTGTTGATGCGGCTGATCTTAACGGACGGGAGGCGATACTTCGAGTGCACGCAAGGAACAAGCCGCTGGCCCCGGACGTGGATCTGCGGGCTATTGCTGCCAGGACCCCGGGCTTTTCGGGCGCAGACCTTGCCAACGTGATGAACGAAGCGGCGTTGCTGGCAGCCAGGAGAGGGTCAAAGGTAATAACACAGAAGGACCTGGAAGAAGCGGTTGAGAAGGTGGTTGCAGGGCCGGAACGAAAGAGCCGTCGCTTAAACGAGGAAGAACGAAGAAGGGTGGCCTACCACGAAAGTGGTCACGCGCTCGTGGGACATCTTTGCGAGCACGCGGAACCGGTGGCAAAAATATCTATTATTCCCAGGGGTAAGGCAGCCCTCGGTTACACGCTGCAGTTGCCGGAAGAGGAACGTTTTCTCATGACCAAGAGCGAAATTCTGGACAAGATATGCAGTACTCTTGGTGGAAGAGCCGCCGAGGAAGTGGTCTTCGGAGAAATTTCCTCGGGAGCCCAGAACGACCTGGAGAAGGCCACGGAGATGGCCAGAAGCATGGTTTGCAGGCTGGGCATGAGCGAAGAAATCGGACCGGTGGCTCTGGTAAAGGAAACCACGCTGTTTCTCAAGGAAGCGTTGCCGAAACGACCGGAGGTTAGTGAAGAATGGATGGCAAAGGTTGACGAAGAAGTAAAAAAGATACTTGAAGAACAATACGAAAGAGCAAGGAATATTCTTTCCGAGCACAGGCACACGCTGGAGAAGGTTGCCACGGTCCTGATGGAAAGAGAGGTGCTGAACAGGGAGGAATTTGAAAAGCTGGTAGAGGAGACTGAGAAAGAAGCGAAGAAGGGGGATTAGGCGACGCCTCGATACGCGGCTTCGCCGCTACTCGGCGTTCCGCTAAGTTCATTACGCGGCTTCGCCGCTACTCGGCGTTCCGCCTCAAACTCAATTCAATAGCAATGAAAGGTTATATGTACATCCTGAAATGTGCTGATAGCAGTTTCTACACGGGCAGTACCACGAATCTTGAGTGGAGACTGTACCAGCACGAGATAGGAAAAGGATCCGAGTACACGAGGAAACGCCTCCCCATAGAGCTCGTTTACTACGAAAAATTTGAAAGAATAGACGAAGCATACGCTCGGGAAAAACAGATTCAAAAATGGAGCAGGGGAAAAAAGGAAGCCCTGATTAAGGGCAAATTTGGTACGCTGAAAAAACTGGCGAAGAAAAACTTTGATTGACGCAAGATTTTATGACCATCGCTCATCCAGCGTAGGCCTGTGGCCTGATTCATGGAAATCCGCCTACACGAAAATCCCGTGCCTCTTTCACCCTACTGCGTGGTGCCCCGTATCGTGAGGGACAGTGCGCCGAGTAGCGGCGAAGCCGCGTATCGAGAATGGCGGGACGCCGAGTAGCGGCGAAGCCGCGTATCGAGAATGGCGGGACGCCGAGTAGCGGCGAAGCCGCGTATCGAGGCGTCAGCTCCCCAACTCTTTCCGCTCAAACCCTATGGCTTTTTCAAGGTTATAGGCAACCCGGAAAATCTTTGATTCATTAAGGTGGGCGGCAAGGATCTGGAGGCCGATAGGCATCCCGTTGCCATCCAGTCCGCACGGAATAGACATCCCGGGAATACCTGCCAGGCTTGCGGGGAGGGTAAAGATATCCGTGAGGTACATCTGGAGCGGATCATCCGTTTTTTCACCGATTTTAAACGCGGTGGTCGGAGCCACCGGAGTAATTAGGACGTCACATTCTTTAAAGGCTTCATCGAAATCTCTCTTAATAAGAGTACGAACCTGGCTTGCCTTTTTATAGTAGGCGTCATAATAACCTGCCGATAAAACATAGGTGCCGAGCATTATACGCCGTTTCACCTCCGCACCGAATCCCCTGGACCTGGTTTCGCAATACATGTCCATAAGTGACTTTGCTTCCTCGTAGCGATACCCGTACTTTACTCCATCGTACCTCGCGAGGTTGGAACTTGCCTCGGCAGGAGCGATGATGTAGTACACCGCCACGCCGTACTCGGTATGCGGAAGGCTGATTTTTTTGACCTTCGCTCCCATCTCTTCGGCCAGTTTTATGGCACCGCGTACCGCGTTTTCAACATCGGCATCTATCCCGCCGACAAAGTATTCTTCGGGTACTCCCACGGTAAAGCCTTCAAGGCCCTCTTCCAGGTCTTTTAAATAGTCCATCTTTTCCCTGGGAATCGAAGTTGAATCCCTCTCGTCGTAAGTTGCGATAACATTTAACAGGAGAGCCGTGTCTCGCACATCCTTGGCCATGGGGCCAATCTGGTCGAGAGACGAGGCGAACGCGACAAGGCCAAAACGGGAAACCAGCCCGTAGGTCGGCTTGAGGCCTACAACACCGCAATATGAAGCTGGCTGGCGTATGGATCCTCCGGTATCAGAACCAAGAGCGCCAAAGCACATATCAGCGGCAAGGGCAGCCGCGGAACCACCGCTTGAGCCTCCCGGTATTCTATCAAGATCCCACGGATTCCTGCAAACACCCATGGCGGAGTTTTCCGTGGAGGATCCCATGGCAAATTCATCCATGTTAGTTTTCCCGATTATTATCGCACCGGCCCTTTTAAGGGCGTCAAACACCGTGGCGTTGTAAGGGGGGACAAAAGTTTGAAGGATCCTGGAGGCACAGGTGGTTTTTATGCCCTCGGTACAGATGAGATCCTTGACGGCGATGGGTATGCCGTAGAGGGGATGTTTTTCCAGGTCAGGTTTCTGTGTGTCTTTCATTGATCTTGCCTGCTCCAGTGCTTCTTCACCAAGAACAGTAATATACGCGTTTATGTTCTCGTCATAGGCGTTGATCCTGTCGATTAACGCTTCCACAAGATCCACGGGGGTTATTTCTCCCTTCAAAAGCAGATCCTGCGCCTGTGTGATCGTCAAATGTGCCAGTTTCATTTTGTCACCTTCACTTCAATCTTAAAATACTTTAGGAACCACAAAACTTTCGCCATCATCGGCCGGAGCATTACTCAGTACTTTTTCGATTTCCAGGGATGGCCTTATTTCATCGTTTCTGAAGGCATTTTCCTTTTCCATGGCATGAAATGTTGGCGGAACATCTTTTGTGTCCAATTCGTTCAACTTATCCATGTAGATCAAGATGTCATTTATCTGTCTTGTAAACATTTCCATTTCTTCGTCGCTGAACTTAAGCCTTGCAAGGCTCGCCACGTGTTCAACCTCTTTCCTGCTGATTTTCATCATCAATCCTCCATAAGCCGGCGCTTAGAAATTGCCGAGCTTCAAGTAGAGTTCTTCCTGGTCTACGTTAAGTTCCCTTATTTTTCCACCCCTGACAGTCAGCAGAAACATCTCTTTCTTGGCGTTGCCCGAAGGCAGGATGGACGTTTTCCCGGTAACTCCCTCGAAATTCCGTATCTTCAACAACTGGGACCTTATTGCTCCCCGGGATGGTCTTTCTGCTCTTTTCCTGGCTTCCAGGATCAGGTTGAGAACGTCGTATGCCTGGGCCTCGAGGTATTGGGGTTTTTCATCGTAGCTGGCTTCGAAGCGTTCCACGAATTGCTGCACTTCGGGGTTCGAGCTTCCTGCAAAGAAACCTCCCGTGAATATGGCACCCTCCAGGTAAGGCGCGTATTCCTTCTCCAGCCTGGGTGTGTTCCACAGATTTGTTCCGAAAAGCCTGACGCCCACCACGTCGTTATATACAAGCTGAGACGCGATAAGGCTTGCGGTTTGCACCTGGTCAGGGAGAAAAATGGCGTCAAAGACAGGGGGCGAAAGTACCGAAATAGGTTTTTCCTTCGTGCTTTTTGTCGGCAGCGGGATACCGGCCCGAACAAAAAGGTTTCTGATTGGGCGTGTAAAATCAGTTGTCCCCGGATCGTAACCAACCTTGGCCATGAATTTGACCGGCAGTTTCTTCATTTCTTCCGAGAAGGCATGCTCGAAAAATCTCCCGTACTTGTCTTCGGGGTACAGAATGCCGAAGTTGTGAAACCCCAGCTCTCCAACCGCGTATGAAACAAGGAGCCGTGCCTGTTCTCTATTTGTTAAAAAGACCCTGAAAACATAATCACCGATGTTAACGACGTCTTCCTTTTGCGTAAGCGTAACGATGGGAACCCTGAGCTTTTGTGCTTCAAGGGCTGCCTCGTCCACCACTTTTCTTGAAAGAGGGCCGATTATTGCGAGCACATGATGATCCCGGACCAGCTCGTCCACGACGCTTGCAATGCCATCTTCACTGTTGCTATCCTTGACGATGATTTTAATCGGCTGTTCCCACGTGGAAAGGTTGTAGAGTTCCTGTGCCATGTAGAGACCGCGAAGGAGTCTTCTTCCGTATGGCTGAAGACGCCCGCTAAGCGGGAGAAGACACCCGATTGCATCTGCATCGACATCCCGCTCCTGCTCTATGGCTTCCCGCAGTTCCCTGAATTTCTGTGCCAGAGGATGCATAGGAAAAGAGTTTATCAGGTAATTAAGCCTGCCGGCCGCTTCATCGAGTTTACCATTGTCGATCATGATTTCAACGAGCCTGGTCTCCAGCCAGAGCTCCGGGAAGCGCCCCCTGTATTCAGGAAGGAGTGATTTTACCTGGTGCTCGTTCAAAAGGGAAACCACCTTGGTCATCTGCGAATAGATCCTGTTTTTCAGCTCCGCTCCCGCGGCAAGTCTCTCAGCTTCAACGAGCCAGTAAAAAGCGTCCAGGCCGTCCTTTTTTTTCGTGAATATTCTCGACAGCAGGTATGCCAGTCTCGCTTTTTCCTCGGTATCGCCCAGGAATGCCCACAGTTTTTGGCCGTCCTTAAGCGCTCTTTGCAATTCACCCTTTTCAACGGCTGCTTCAATCAGGTTCACGTGGACTTCGGGTGCGCCGTAGTAATTCGGATACTCTGAAAGCAGCCTCTTTCCATAGGTTTCGGAAACGTCGTAATCCCCGGACGACAGATACGCCTTTTGCAAACGTGAGAGAAGAAGCGGGGTTATCTTCGGATCTTTCGGGTATTTTTCGAGGAGCTTTTTATAAATAGCAGCGCATTTTTTATATTGCCCCTGATAGCAAAGGTCCTCGGCCTCCTTTAATTTTGCGTCCAATTCGGTGGTCCTGGTTTTCTCAGGTGCTCGATTAGCAACTCCGGGATACCCGGGTATCTGAACAAACCCTTTGGGAACGCAAGATGCCAGAAAAGCCAGCGCAACAAGCATTAAAAGAATCGATTTGAAATTAATGATACGGTAGATATTCCCTGTCATGTCCGTCTCGGTATTCCAAGTAAGCCCCGGTTAAACAAAAAAGCCCCACCCTTTTCGGTGCCATTCTTTTAGCATCCACAAATGGGTGAGGCAATACTTTTTATCCGGCCTTGCTGTCCAGGGAACTACTTGTTGTCTTTTACCTCCTCGAAATCGGCATCAACAACATCTTCCTTTGCTTCCTGCCCTGCACCTTCCGCACGACCATCTGCGGTTTCCCGGGGTCCCGTCCCTTCGGAAGATGCCTGCTGATACATTTGCTCGGCCAGCTTGTGAGAAACCTGCATCAGTTCATCCATCAATTTTTTAATGGCATCCTTGTCATCACCTTCCATAACTTTCTTCAGGTCGGCAAGCCTGGCTTCAATCGTTTCCCTGGTTGCAGAATCGAGCTTGTCTCCGAATTCCTTCAGGTTTTTTTCCGTGTGGTAAACCAGTGAATCTGCCTGGTTTTTCATGTCGATCAGTTCACGTTTTCTCCGGTCTTCTTCAGCGTGCATCTCGGCTTCTTTCACCAGGCGCTCTATTTCTTCCTCGGAAAGTCCGCTGGAGGCCGTGATTCTTATGGACTGCTCCTTGCCGGTCGCCTTGTCTTTTGCAGACACGTGAACTATCCCGTTAGCGTCTATGTCGAAAGTAACTTCAATTTGTGGTACTCCTCGGGGAGCCGGCGGGATCCCCACAAGATCAAATCTGCCAAGGGTCTTGTTGTCGGCCGCCATCTCTCTCTCGCCCTGGAGAACATGAATGGAAACGGCAGTTTGATTATCCGAGGCCGTTGAAAATATCTGGCTCTTCCTGGTTGGTATCGTGGTGTTTCGCTCGATCAGCTTGGTCATTACTCCGCCGAGGGTCTCAATACCGAGGGAAAGAGGAGTAACGTCGAGCAAAAGTACGTCCTTGACCTCGCCCTTGAGAACTCCTGCCTGAATCGCCGCGCCAATGGCCACCACCTCGTCCGGATTCACTCCCTTGTGCGGTTCCTTGCCAAAAATTTCCTTCACTTTTTCCTGAACCCTCGGCATTCTGGTCATTCCGCCAACAAGAACCACTTCATCGATATCCCTTGCAGTGAGACCGGCATCTTTGAGCGCCTGCTGTATTGGCGGCACCAGCTTTTCGATCAGGTCTTCCACGAGCCCCTCGAGCCTAGCCCGCGTCAACTTCATGTTCAGGTGCTTGGGACCGGAAGCATCAGCGGTGATAAAGGGAAGGTTTATTTCCGTTTCCATGGAAGTCGAAAGTTCCATCTTGGCTTTCTCGGCGGCTTCTTTGAGCCGCTGCAAGGCCATTTTATCGTTTCGCAGATCAATCCCGTATTCCTTCAAAAACTCGTCGGCCAACCAGTCGATAATTCGCTGATCAAAGTCTTCACCACCCAGATGAGTATCACCGTTGGTAGATTTTACCTCAAAAACGCCGTCTCCTATCTCAAGTATGGAAATGTCGTAAGTGCCTCCACCAAGGTCGAATACGGCAATTTTTTCGTCCTTCTTCTTATCCAGCCCGTAAGCCAGGGATGCGGCGGTAGGCTCGTTTATGATCCTCAAAACGTTAAGTCCGGCAATTCTCCCGGCGTCCTTCGTTGCCTGCCGCTGGCTGTCATTAAAATAAGCCGGAACGGTAATTACCGCGTCGGTTACCTTCTCTCCCAGGTAGTCTTCGGCGCTCTGCTTCATCTTCTGCAGGATCATGGCAGATATTTCTGCAGGGCTGCAGTCTTTACCACCCACATGTACGTACGCGTCTCCGTTCGGTCCTTCAACTATCTTATAAGGACATATCTGTATGTCCCGCTGTACCTCTTCGGAGTTGTATTTGCGTCCTATGAGACGTTTTACGGCGAATACCGTATTTTCAGGGTTTGTAATGGCCTGCCTTTTGGCAACCTGTCCTACCAGTCTTTCGCCACTTTCCGTGAAAGCTACGATGGAAGGAGTGGTGCGTGCTCCTTCAGCGTTCGTCAATACTTTTGGCTCTCCACCCTCCATTATGGCAACGACCGAATTGGTGGTGCCAAGGTCAATTCCTATAACCTTACTCATAATTTATCCTCCTTGTAAGGAACTTATTTGCCTGCTTTTTCCCGTATCTGAAATGCCTGTATATTATAATACTTCAATTGTTCGTTTTCCACTCCATGGTAGTCTTATGCGCTGGCATCCTCATCGGTTTTTTCCTCTCCCCTGCCGCACGACACCACCACCTTTGCCGGTCTCAACAATCTGTCATTCATCATGAATCCCTTCTGATACTGGCAGATCACCTTGTTCTCAGGTACTTCCTCGCTTTCCTGCTTGTGTATTGCTTCGTGATACATCGGGTCGAAGGCCTCTCCTTCCGCCTCTATGATCTTGCACCCGAATTGTCCGAGAACTTCAAAAAACCCTTTAAGAGTCATTTCCACGCCTTCGATCAGACCGGCAACATCTTCACTTTGTTTCGCGTGTTCAATGGTTCTTTCAAGGTTGTCAATCACCGGAAGGAGCTGCTTGATCAGGTTTTCGTTGGCATATTTCATATGTTCCTGTTTTTCTTTTTCAAGGCGCTTTCTCAGGTTTTCCATTTCTGCCGCGAGCCTGAGCAATTTATCCTTGTATGCGGCGACTTCTTTTTCCTTTGCTTCCAGCGATTCTTTCAGTTCCTTGAGCTCTTTTTCGGAAATCTCTACTAACTTATCTTGTTCAGGCTCTTTCGATTCTTGCGCCTGATCTGTTCTTTCTTCCCTTTCTTCTTCCATAATATCCCTGTCCTTGTTTGCTTCAACTTTTTCCATCGATTTAAGACCTCCTGACACTGGTCGTTTTCTATTCCGTATTATCACAAAAAAGAGAAGACTTATTGGTATCGTCGTTTACCCATAAGCCTTCATCCCAGGAAATCGGCTGTTACAGCGAGCAGCCGCTTTATTCGTCCTCGAAGATCTGGCTGAGCAACTTGGCCGTGTAATCAACCAGAGGTATAATCCTGGAGTAATCCATCCTTGTAGGTCCGATCACCCCAAGCGCACCGAGAATGTCTCCACCCCGGGAATAGGTGGAAGAAATAAGGCTCATGTTCTGAACATCCTTAAACTCTGCTTCCGAACCAAGAATAATGTGAACCCCCTCCGAAGAAAGACACTTATCAAGTAGCTTGATTATCTTGGTCTTTTCTTCAAAAGTGGATAATAGTTTCTTCATCTGTCCCACGTCGGCAAACTCCGGGTAGTTTAACAGGTTTGTTTGCCCTTCAATGACAATGTCCGTTTCATCAAGTCCTACCTGGAGCGCCTTTTTGCTGAGTTCTATCGCCTTGCGCAAAAGCCTGTCGAAGAGGATGCGCTCCTCTTCCATTTCTTTAAGTATTCTCTTTTTCACTTCCAGGAGTGAAAGTCCTTTGAGTGACTCGCTCAGGTATCGACTGTACTTGTTCAGTTCGTCCTGGGAAATATCTTCGTCCATTTCAACGAGAAACGACTGTACTATCCCCGACTCTGCAATGAAAATCGTAAGTACCTGCTTTTGATTGACCCTGACAAACTGGATTCTTTTGAATATTGTTTGCGATAACTTTGGGAGCAGCACCACCGCTGCCTGCTTGGAAAGCTCGGAGAGTATCCTGGATGTTGCCCTCAGTATTGTCTGGATCTCTTTCGGAGACCCTTCATAAGCCCTTTTTATCCTTTCCCTGTCTCTTTTTGCCAGTTCATTTATGGTAAGAATTGAATCTATGTAGTATCTCCACCCCAGAGACGTTGGGACTCTTCCTGCTGATGTGTGGGGCCTGTAGAGGAGATTGAGCTCTTCCAGGTCGGCCATTACGTTTCTGATCGTTGCGGGACTTATGTCCGGTATATACTTTTTGGCCACGGTCCTGGACCCCACCGGTTCACCGGTCCTGATGTAGTCGATCACGACTGCTTCCAGTACCTGTTTGTCTCTCTGTCCAAGGATTTCTTCGGCTGTCATCACCAGTTCTCCTTTATTAGCACTCTCGCTTAATGAGTGCTAAAATATAAATAGCAATCTACCGTCCTTTTGTCAAGTTGACATAAACCCCGGGCCAGGTTTAAAATTCAAGTTCACCCTCCGGGAGAGGAGCAAACAGAGAATCTACCGTATCATCGTGTACCGTGTCTAGGGAAGGGGGATCCCATAGTGGGCGCTTGCTTTTGTCTATGACAGTTGAAGACACGCCTTCAAAATAGTCGTTGTGGTAAACCATCCGCTGGCTTAATCGGTATTCCATCTTGAGTGCCGAATCAAAGTCGAGCTCTCTGCCATTCCTCAGCAGCTTGAAGGTAACTTTCAGGCTGGTGGGGGACTTGGAAAGCATCTCTTTTCGAATATCGTGTGCCCATTTATCGTTTTGCTCTTCGAGGGCTCCAACAATTCTTTCAACCGAACTCTCTCCGAAACATTGATCGATAATTTGTCGATGACTTCTTATGCCGGACGGACCCGGATCCACGGAAAAGTCTTTTATTATCGGATCCACTTCCCTGCAGGCCATTTCATGTAAGTCGCAGTTTATCAGGGCCTCGAGCACGTCGTCGATCCTGCTTGACGGAACACAGTGAGTGGCAAGCCCCAGGTAAACCATGTCTGATGCACCGATTCTGCTGCCGGTCAGGGCAAGAAACATTCCCGTTTGACCCGGCAGGCGCGACAAAAAATAACTGGCGCCGACATCGGGGAAAAACCCTATTCCCGTCTCGGGCATGGCAAAAAGGGTATTCTCGGTCGCAATTCTGTAGACCCCGTGGATTGAAATTCCCGCTCCGCCGCCCATTACGATGCCATCCAGCAGCGCCACGTAAAATTTTGGAAAGAGGCGAATCTGCCTGTTTAAAGAATATTCTTCCCGGAAGAAATCTCTTACCAGGGCATGATTGTTGTTTTTCACGGCTTTAAGAAGCCCTTTTATGTCGCCTCCGGAGCAAAAGGCCCTGCCTTCGCCCCTTATCACAACACCGTTCAAACCTGGTGTTTCTTGCCATCTTTTCAGGCGAGCACTTAACATTCTTACCATGTCCAGGTTTAAGGCATTTAAAGCCTCCGGCCTGTTTAAAACCGAAATTCCCCATCCCTTGTTTTCATAAAATAGTACTTCTTGTTTCCCCATTTTTCCTCATCCCGGGTACGGCTCGAGGCTGCTCAGCGCTACCTGCACCGGCTCCAAAACCTTTTCTTTCCGAGTACATCCTGTTGTGCACTCAATTGCATCATGGCAGATGCTGACTTCCTTTTCATCACGCGTACGAATTCCGTCTTTTGCGGCTTTTTGAGTGGCAGGGGTACGGGACCTGCCGAGTTTGTCTGGAACTGATGCATCCGAGTAGGGCTTTCAGCTGGACACGCAGCAAACGCACCGGTTGGTGTAAAGACCATAAATTGAATGGGTGCGAAGTTTACTGCTGAAAGAAGAACAAACCGACCCTGTTTCGCGGATTGTTCATAGAAAACCTTGCACTATATCGGTTTGATACTTTTGCGCACAACAACCCTTGTTCGGGCTGACGTTCAAGCTTGTTTATAGCTTAAGAAACAGGCGCTTTTCTACTCTGCTCTCAAGCGGAGACCCGGTACTGTCGCCGGGTTGCCAGAAAAAACCGAACGCGGCTTCTTCGGGCAACCTGAATAATCAAATTTACCAGTTGTACACGCTGTCCAGTTCTTCGTCTTTCACTTCAAATTTAACATTGTGCGGAGGGAACGCTTCTCGAAGGAAAAACGCGGGCAGCCTGTCATGCTGTTTTGTAAATCCTGCTCGCCTGTTAAAATCCCGTTCATTTTTGAGTACCGCCTTTCCGAGCTCGGTCACGTCATCAGCGGTCAATTTCCATCCGAAAAAGGCATTTATGAGGTCAACCAGTGCCTGGAACGTCTCGGGTTGATCAAGCAGGGCAAAGGCGATAAAAAGGCACATTCCCGTGGAATCTATGGCTGCAGTGGCAATCTGCAGGTTTCTTGAAAGCTCGACCTGTCCTTCAGGTTTTAATGGATCTACGAAGCCGCCAACGTTCAGGATATTTGCGGTTACCGCGTAACCTGCCGTGTGATCCGCACCCATGGTGCTGGTGGCGTAGGTAACCCCGATGCCCTGAACAGCCCTTGGATCGTAAGCAGGCATTGCCTGTCCTTTTACCACCGGTACTCTTTCAACGCCGAACACCTTACCCGTAACTTCTGCACCGCTTCCCAGGATCCTTCCGAGGGGCGTACCCTTTCCCACTTCCTTGACAAGCTTAATTGCTGCCTCCCCGTCGCCGAATTTTGCAAGGCCCGCTTCCATTGCAACGGCGATGGTTGCACCCATCTCGATGGTATCTATCCCGTAATCATCGTCAAGCCTGTCCAGCATGGCAATAACGTCAAGATCATCGATACCGCAGTTGCCACCGTGCGCCCATACCGTTTCGTACTCGGGCTGCTTGGTCAGGTAATTTCCATTTTTATCGACGTAAATCCCGGAACACCTGATGACGCATCCCCGGTGACATCCGTGGGTGGCTTTGCCGCCACGGGCTTCTTCCACTTCCGCGGTGGTTTCCCCGCTTATTTTGTCGGCTCCGTCAAAGGTTCCCTGTTTAAAGTTGTACGTGGGATATGCCCCTGCCTCGTTTACAATGTTGGTAAGCACATTGGTTCCGTACTTGGGTAATCCTTCACCGGTAATGGGGTGTTTCTTCAAGCCGTCCACGAGTCTTCTGTTGGCATCTTTGAATGCATCGGGATCTTTGGCTTCCCTGGTTTCGATGCCATCTTCCCCCAGAACCATAACCTTGACTCCCTTTGAGCCCATCACGGCGCCAACACCACCTCTACCTGCGTGCCGCGTGGGTCTCAATTCCATGTCAGTAAAGGCAACGGTCGCGCTGGCGAGCTTCATTTCCCCCGCCTGGCCGATTGAAATACAGGCAATTTTGTCGCCGTATTTTTCTTTCATCCTGTCAATCAAATCGTAGTTTCCGAGCATTTTAAGGCTGTTGTCAGCTTCTATTTTACACCCGTTCTTGT
>JALXAI010000343.1 GCA_026992215.1 Desulfobacterales bacterium
CCGCGATAGATCATGGGACGTATCAGGACAAGGTCCGGCCGGGCCTGGAGAAACTTTTCAAGATCATCGTGGTAACTGAACACGGGCTTGGATAATACGGACGGTGGAAAAGTTTCGTGGGGAGATACACCTATGATCTGGTTTCCGGCACCCAGCGAGACGAGGTTTTCGGTATGAGCCGGATAAAGTGAAATTATTCTGGTAAAAGGTTTCTTCACCACTATCCTGTTACCATTATCATCGACAAATCCGACTTCTCCCAGGCCATTTCCGGCAAACACAAACAAACATAGAATGCACAGAACCACTTTCGCAATCTTGAGACTTTTCCTGTCAATCATGTGAAACTCCGTTGAAAAATATCCGGAACCCGCATCCCTCGTCATCGTCAACTACCCTGGCTCTGACTTCAAAAACTTCGTTTATGTTTTTCTCCGACAAAGTTTTCCTGGCATCACCATGATCATGGATTTTTCCATTTTTCATTGCCACCACTTCGTCGCAAAACATCGCCGCCAAACTCAGGTCGTGCATAACGGAAATTACCGTTATCCCCTCGTTGTCCACTCTCTTTCTAAGCCCCGTAAAAATTTCCAGCGTGTGTTTTATGTCCATGTTTGAAGTGGCTTCGTCGAGCAAAAGAAAGGGCGTATCCTGAACCACGGCTCGAGCCACCACCACCCGTTGAATTTCTCCTCCCGACAACTCCGTGATGTAGCTATAAAGGAATTCGGTTAATTCAAACTGTTCCGCCACACAATTCACGATATGATAGTCTTTCTCTGAAGGAGTCGAGAACCTTGGAATATAAGGATGCCGCCCCATGAGAAGCACCTCGTGAACCGTGAAGGGGAAGTTAATGAAGAACTTTTGAGGCACGAGTGCCATTTTCCTCGCCACTTCCCTTTTTTTTAATCTTCTTACGTCTTCTCCATCAAGTAGAACTCTTCCCCTGGTCGGTGTCTTAATTCCAACCAGCAAATCGAGTAAAGTTGATTTTCCGCAACCGTTAGGGCCAACAACCCCGATGAATTTACCGGGCACAAACTCAACACTCACTCCCCGTATCGCAGGTTTTTCTCCGTACGAGAAAAATAGTCCATCCGTGACCAGGCTGTCCTTACGTCCCATGGATTCGCCCCAGTTCTTTTTTTCTGAAAATGTAGCAAAAAAACGGTCCTCCCAGAAGCGATGTCAGTATGCCGATGGGGATTTCGTGGGGCAAAACGGAGCGAGTGGTCGTATCGGCTACCAGCAAAAGCAACGCGCCACCGAGAGCGGACGCAGGTATAAGCTTCTGGTTATCAGGCCCGAGAACGAATCTCATCAGATGTGGAATTATAAGCCCGACAAATCCGATTATCCCCGAAACCGAAACACATACGGCCGTTACCAGTGATGCCGCCACGAGAAGAACCTTCTTTACTCGCCCGGTACTAACTCCCAGAGAATCGGAAATCTGGTCTCCAAGAGAAATAATATTCAAATCCCTGCTGTAAAACAAGAACACCGCGAAACCGAGCAGCACGGTGCTACCCGTGAGAAACACTTCGTACCACGTCTTGGAAGCAAAGCTTCCCATAAGCCAGAAAATTATGATTGATACCTCTTCATCGGCAATGTACTTTAAAAAACCGATTCCCGCGGACAGGATCGCTGCCACGATAACACCTGCAAGTATCAGGTTATTGGAACTCATCTGCCCCCTGACCGAAGAAATGGACAGCACGGCCACCAGGGTTAACATCGCTCCGAGAAAAGCAAACAGAGGTACAGTGTAAAGCGACAGGAAAGAAATGTTGAGGACAAGTGCCAGCGATGCACCGAAGGCAGCTCCCGAAGAAATCCCCAGGGTGTAAGGGTCTGCCAGCGGATTTAACAGTATTCCCTGGAAGATGGCTCCTGACATACCAAGCCCCGCACCGACAATGGCCGCAGTAAGAATCCTGGGAAGACGTACGTCAGTTACAACGTACGGAAAAACCCCGTTGAGCTGTTTCAGGGCATCGGTGTTCCCCGTTATCTTGAACCAGACAATCCTGATAACATCAATTACCGGAATCCGGATGTAGCCCATTGCGGTTGAAAGGACAACGGCTACTACGAGAGCGACAGATAGAAACAGTATGATTCTGAGTCCTTCCGTACCGCTTACTCCTGGCAGCGTTTCTCCCAAAATGGTTTCCCCTGATGTTGACTACCCCGGGCAGGAGCCCGGGGATTTCGATCAAAAAGACCAAATTTTTTCTTATGATGAAAATTACTTCAGCACTATTCCTCCGTCTTTTGCCGCATCCCTGATGTGCTGCACAAAAATATTCACCACGCTGTTCATTTCACCGAGGCCATGAAGTACCGGAACCACCTTGATTCCCCGGGCCTCCATTCTGCTCTTCCACGAGTCTTTATCCGCTCCGGCCATGTCATTTCGGGCGTGGTCTCCAGCACTGTCCATAAGGGGCTTGAGAAGTACCTTTTTCACATCGTAGTGTTTGAGAGAGTCCAGCACGTCATCAAGAGACGGGAACCCTTCCACTGTACCAACAAAAATTTTCACACCCGGGTACATATTTCTCATCACCTGTTGAAATTCAATGTACGCACCGGTGGAAAAATACTCGTTTCCGTGCCCCATGTAAACTAGCGCGGCTTTTTCCTTTCTGGCATGTTCCACGTCAGACTTCAAGGCCTTTGCGAGTATTTTCATGTCTTCATGGTAATCGTATTTATCACCCCAGGTTCCCATGAGCGGCCTGCCAACAACGATTTTATTGAACGGCATCCACTTGGTTTTGATGGTCCGGATGGATTTAAGAGCATTAATATAGGAATTCAAATCCACGAACTGCTCGCCGGTATAAAG
Organism: Desulfobacterales bacterium; assembly: GCA_026992215.1. Lineage (GTDB taxonomy): Bacteria > Desulfobacterota > Syntrophobacteria > B119-G9 > B119-G9 > B119-G9. The sequence continues at coordinate 2,864 of JALXAI010000343.1, forward strand.
GTGAGTGGGCTGAACCACGATGGTCTTGTAACCGTTTTCCTGCAGCTCAGCCATGGTTCCGAGAATACCCCTGATATTGATAAATTGCGCGGCATCCTTGTATTTTTTTAAAAATTCCTTGTCGTTCTGACGCTTGTGCCAGATATTCCTTATTATGTTCGAGGTAAAGGCAACTTCCACCTTTACGCCGGGAAAAGCCTTCATTACCCCGTCCCTGACGTTGGTAACCCCTTTTAATGCCTGGGGGTAGGTGGTACCAAAACAGGCAAGCATTATGGCTACCTTATCTTTGCCCTGGTGTTTTTCCATGGCAAAGCCAACGCTGAACATACCAAACAACATTAAGAGAACAACAACCACAGCAACCTTTCTCATACCCGTTCCTCCTTTTCAAAAACATGGAAAATCCTGACTCTTCAACAATCCTTCCCGGGAAAGAAGACTCAAAACAAACGAGGAGACCCACAAGTGTTAAGGCCTCCTCACGACAGAGGCGGATCTTCGACCCACCAGAGGCGGATCTTCGACATAAAAATAAGCGGATTGCAACCTGCATTATTCCCGCCCATCGTTTCCTGATGCTGACTCGACACCAGTTTCCTCCATATTATTCTCCGGGGTGTCTGGCTCATGGGTGGCACTTCATACGCCCAACCCACTCACAGTGGCGAGTCCGCGCCGGAATTTCACCGGCTTACCCCGCAATTAAAAATAAGTTCCAAGCAATTTTAAAAACATCCCTTATATCTCACAGGCCATATTGCAAAATCAAGAGAAAATTTTTGACTCCCATGCGATTTTTGATAATATTCAATACCTCCTTAAAGGGAATCTAAAGACATCTTGAAATGCTGTGCCCTGAGCTTGCACTGCCCTGAGCTTGCGCCGCCCTGAGCCTGCAGTGCCCTGAGCGTGTCGAAGGGTCGAAGGGCGGTGCCTGAACAACAGGTTACCCAATAACGAAAGAAGGAGAAAATACGTTGAAAGATTTGCCTGAACTTGTTTCCGGACCCGATATAGAAAGAAAGAGTTTCGAAATAATCGATGCGGAGGTGGGCGACCATGGCTTTGACGAAACCAGGTGGACTGTGGTCAGAAGAATTATTCACGCCTCCGGGGATCTGGGCCTCGTAAAATACGTCAGGTTTGGCGGAGACCCCATTTCAAGCGCCATCGCCGCTTTAAAAAGAGGCTGTCCGATCATATCTGACACGCGGATGGCTACGCTGGGGATATCCATGGCGAAACTTCAAAAAATTAATCCGTCATACACCAGTGACAAAATACTTTGCGCTATCTCGGAACCGTCCGTCATCGAGCAGGCCAGGGCAAGCAACATGCCTCGCTCCGTCTTCAACATAAGACACCTGAAACAGCAACTCGACGGATCCATCGTGCTGGTAGGAAACGCTCCCACGGCTCTGTGGGAGGTGTTAAGGCTGTACCACGATGAAAACCTGCGGCCTGCGTGCGTGGTGGGGATGCCGGTTGGATTCGTAAATGTGAGCGAAGTGAAAAAAATGCTCATGGAAACCGATCTGGACTACATAACAATTACCGGCAGGCGAGGCGGAACACCTCTTGCCGTGGCTACACTCAATGCGCTGGCAAGTCTTGCTCTTTCGGCATAAACGGATATGACTCCGAAAAAAAGAAACCCGAATAAAACTCATCTCCGGCAAGGTTACACGACCGGCACCTGTGCCGCGGCAGCAGCCGGCGCCGCACTGAAATACCTGTTAAGCGGAAAGGCGCCGAAGAAAGCATCGGTGAAGTTACCCGGAGGAGAAACTGTGGATCTGCCCGTGTTCAATTCCGGTAATACCGGTAACTCTGCTTTTGCTGAAATAAAAAAGGACGCAGGGGATGATCCCGACATCACCCATGGCGCAATAATCGGCTGCAGGATAAGACTCAATGATAACCCCGGGGAAATAAAGCTGTTGCGCGGTGAAGGCGTAGGATTGGTAACCAGGCCCGGACTGGCAGTGCCCGTTGGAGAACCAGCCATAAACCCTGTTCCGAGGCAGATGATTAGAGACGAAATTACCAGCAGACTGCCACGCGAATTCAGCGGAGGCGTTGAGGCGACCTTGTACATAAAGTCGGGAGAAAAACTGGCAAAAAAAACCCTCAACCCTCGACTCGGAATCGTTGACGGCCTGTCAATTCTCGGCACCACGGGGATTGTTAAGCCCTTTTCAGCGAGGGCCTATAAAGAAACCATAGATATCTGCCTAAGGGGCGCCAGGATGGAGGGGCACCACAGGATAATTCTAACCACCGGTGGAAAGAGCGAAAAATTCATGAAAAGGCTGTTCCCGGACGTTGACGATATCTGCCTGGTGCAGTTCGCGGACTTTCTGCATTACGCCACGAGCGAAGCGGCAGCGATGGGATTTAAGACCTTGCTTT
>JALXAI010000344.1 GCA_026992215.1 Desulfobacterales bacterium
CGGGCAGCCACAGGCAAACGGTTAGAAATCCAAGGGAACTGGCAGAAGAAATCGTGGACATATCACAGAACAACAGGGTTGCTCTTCTTTTTGGCCCCGAAGATAAAGGCCTGACAAACCGGGAACTCCGATACTGCCACAACGCGGTAACAATCCCAACGGCAAAATGTTCGTCTTTGAACCTTGCCCAGGCTGTTATGGTTATTTCGTACGAAATATTTGTCGCCGGCAGGGATCTTTCTCCTCCGTTTACTCCCCGCCTTGCCTCTTTTTACGAACTGGAAGGCATGTACGAGCACCTGAAAGAAGTACTGGTAAGAATCGATTTCATAGACCCCGGAAATCCCGACTACTGGTTCCAGAACATAAGGCGTTTTCTCTCAAGACTGAAACTTCTCTCCCGGGAAGTCAAAATTATCAGGGGTATCTGCAGGCAGCTTCTCTGGTACATGGGAACTCACGGATCAAAAGAAATCAACCGGCAAAAGCCGTAATTTGCAACCTTGAGGCGTGACAGCAATGAAAATTAAAACCGCCCCTGCAGCCGGTGTTATACCCCTCATGATGATAAAGCTTCCGCTTTTCCCCTCCCCATACGGTTGCGGAACCGGGTGTAAGGGAGAAATCTTGTGCCCGAAAAACGCTATACCCTTTTCGAAAAGTAACCCGATCAGTCACTCTCAAGGATTATCTTGTGATTAACCAGCGACATGCTTTTAATCCTGGCCTTGAGAATTTTCTGCTCCCCGAAGATATTGGCCATTCTCAGTTTTCCGTTTTCGTTCTCTATCGTGTCAACCGCCTCCATGATCATCTCTTCTTTACCGTCCTTTACAAGGTAAGCATTGGCTTCGCACATTTCATATCCTCCCAATGGTTGTAAACGTGGTGTCAGGCAGACACAGAGTCCGGCCGCCAACTTGAAGTTAACAAAAAAGAAAAAGAATGAAAAGAACTTAATGGGTAATTGCCGGTCGGTAAATCCAACGGGAACTTATTTTTTTCGGGAAAAACGCGGGAAGTTAGTGCCAGCTTGTCGTACTTTCCGGCGGATTCGACATAGCCGGCTGCCCCGCGGACGTGTATCCCTTGACTCGACAACACCCCCGGGTTTTCCCAAAGACATCCGCCGCGCGATCTTATTATAAGGTTTGACTTTGAAAGGTGATTCCTGTAACTTAGCATCCGTTTCAATCAGGCGGTCACTGCTGTTGGCAACAGGAGGTAAATTATGGAAGCTACCAGAGATGACAAGTTCGTTGTATCAGCTGTAAACAGGAATCTATTGAAAAAGGGACTGATAGGGCTACTGGCGCTGATCGTTCTTGCCGGCTTGTTCCTGCTGGTTGTGAAACCGAGGTACTTTTTTACCTATAACGGCAAGGAAATAGTACTTTGCGAAGGCAGGCTGGGATGGTTGGACGGCCATCCCGTAGCGGGTTTTAACCCGATGCCGCTTCAAGCCGAAGAAGCAAAAGAGATAACCGGCCAAAAATTTACCTCGATCGAGGAAGCCAGAGAAGCACTTCTTAAATTTGCGGAGGCCGGTATTAAAAAGCGACGTGCCGAACTGAAGGAGCTGGAGCAAAAACTTGCCGGCCAGTACAGGGCCTTGCTTAACGAGTACGTTATTGCCAGGGAAATGGGAGCAAAGGGCCTGGAGAAAAAAATCGACGCGTTAACCGGCTGGCTCGAAGTTTTCGGACACCCCGCGGCAGAAACCGGAAAGAAAGCGGAGGAAAAGAACAAGGAAAAGGAATAGGTTAAACATTTCTACGACGTCTCAGCCGCGAAATCGCGCCCATCAAGCAGGACTGCATCGCGGCTATTTTTTTTGCCAGAAAAGCAATATCATCACCGGTATCCACGGAAATTTCCTGCTCGAGATCACCAAGTGCCATCAGATCAATATGATGCGCAAGATTGTATATGGCATTGTTGCGTTTCCAGTTGTAGTAGAACAGGTACATGACGAATAGGAGAAACGCGGCCAATTCAACACCGAGAACCAGGTAAGAGATATTCTTGATCTCAGTGGCTGTTTCATCCACCGCACTTGCGGGCGCTGACGTATCCACTACTCCCAGGAACCCTGCGATTCTTCCCGTGCGAGGCATACTTTCCAGCGCGTACACTACAGGGTATCTGGCCTTTTGTGGCCAAAAAACCCCTTCGTCGTGGCCCGTGTGCCTTTCAACGGACACTCTTTCGAGGGAATGAATCATGGAACCGAGCAACTTGCTGCTTTCGCCGGATGACAGTCCAAGAAGTGTCCCGAGCCCGTCAGGGGCATTTCGGCTGGCGGCGATACGGGGAATGGCGTCCATCAGCTCGAACTTACCTCTTCCCGTTTTCGACCATACCGCAAAGACGGTTCTTTTGTTTTTGACATCCGGCAATCCAAGGACCAGCGTTCGAAACTTCTTATTAATGGACGCGGAACTCGGGCGTGTTTTCTTCTGTGTTCCAGGTCCAAGTGAACCGACAACGGTTATAAGCAGGTTTCTTAATTCTCCCTTTTTCAGTTCAACAGCATGAGCCGCCCACTTGTTCTCAAACTGTTTCACGGTAACATTTAGAAACCTTGAAAATATGAAGTAACTGAAAAGCATGAGACAGACAAACAATAAACCGGAAACCAGGGCAATCTTCTGAGCGAATCGATAATTGGGGCGAATTTCCGGCGGGATGTATGCCTTTGTGGTACCCGCATCCGTGGTTCCGGCATCGATTAAAGTTATTCCGCCGAGCCCCCTCGGAGCTTCTCCGACAGGGGTGGACATGGCTTTCAGTGCTTCCTTCAGGTCTTCTTCGGTTACCCTAACAGATGGCGCACAGCCCCGGAAGAGTCGCTCCTCGCCTTTGTCCTTTCTGTCGGGGACTTCTTCTGCAACACTCAACACATTATCAAGATCACTCAACAGCTCGTCCACTTCTTCGGCATCCGGGGGCCTGGTGGCCCACTCTTCTTCGTGATTGTCGGTTTTGACCAGTTTTATGTTTTTTCTTTTTCGCTTTTCTTCGCCAAAAGCCATCGGTCTTTCCTTTTTTCAGTACCAGCTACCGTAAGCCGAGTTTTGAAAACATGCCGGCGTGCTGTTTTAATGTTTGATTCAGGGCGCCTTCCGAAATAAAGGGAGAAACCAGGTCGATCATTCTAAGAACCAGTTCCCTGAGACCTTCTTCGAGATTTTCACCTTTTGCAGGGGGGACAAGCAGCTGCATTCCGGACTCCCCGTATTCAATTTCGCCTGCGAAGGGATCTAGGAACGGGTATGTTCCCGCAAGTTCAACCCTGAGCTTTCGAAGGTTATAATTAAAATCAAAATCTTTTCTGACCTTCTTGAGTATGGCCTCCAGCTTACCAAAAAGCTCTCCAACCTCTGTGACCAGCTTTTTCTGGGTTTCAAATCTGTTTTCAATACTATCTGGCAGGTTTCTCAGTTCATCGTTAAGCTTTTTAACGGGAGATTCCCGATTCTTTTCGCCTGCCCTGACCCCGACTCTATACACGTTTATGGTAGCTGTCTTTTCACCGGCCAGCTTTAATAATCGTTTAAGAGGATAGTCGCGCGCATAGGTTTTCTTCGGGGTTTCGGTTACCATTTGAATCTTTAAGGTTTTGCCATCCTGCAGGTAAATTATACCAGTTTGCCTGGGTTTTTCAAATTCTACCTCTATCAATCCGAAATGTTTCTGGGCGGATAGTTTTTCAAAGAGCTTTTCCACGTCGGTAAAGCGGCTGTCAAGTCGGTAGTACATCAGTTCCGCGTGGCAGAATTCTTTTATAAGGTTGGTGAACGCCTCCGGTAACTCGTAAACATCTATGGAACACTCGGGATGCTCCACCTGTTTATATATCTTTTCAAGGGCCACTTTGCCGTTAAAAACGCCTTCAATCGTTTTAATTACCACGTGGGTCACTTCGCCTTCTTTGAGAATTATCTTGCTGCTTCCCTCCCAGGATTCAAGCTCGAGGTACCCGGTGAGGGATTCCTGCTCGAGAAAGGCCATAAGTTCCGGAAAAGAGGTGAATCTCGTGTAGAGGCGTTGATAAATGGGTTTGCCGTAAGGAAGTTTAATCATGGTCATTTATTCCTTTACGAGTATTGCTCCACTTCGAGGGTCAACACTATTTCCAGTACGCCGTTCTTTGCCACTGAAAGAGGCCATTGCATTAGAAAACAGCTACCCTGGTGAACTTTTTCGAGCCCGTCTTCTGAATGTGAAACGGTTTCCAGCGGAAAATGCCATAACTCAAAATCTCTGTCAGCGCCGCAAACCATCCTCCATCCGTCCCATTCGTTAATCATTTCCCACCCGGTAACCCCCTGATGGCTAAACATCTTGCCGGGCATTTCCTTGAATAAACTGCCGCTTTCGTTTGCATGCAACATGATAAATCGCAAGGGGTCAGTGCCGGTATGAAGCGTGTAGTTGTGTTCAATACCAAACTTCAAACCATGGGTCTCAATGCTCCTGCCATCCACCTTGTAATGTACCGTAAGCCTGTTATCCTTGAGTTCAAACTTTTTTTCCACAACTAATTCTTCTTTTTTCCCTCCCCGGAAAACGTACCCGATCCTTCTCAGGGTTAACACGGCAATATTTCCCTCACCCCTGTGCTCGATAACCTGGTAGGGTTTTTCGATAAAATCCCCCATCTCCGTGATTTGAGACAACCGAAATTCTTTCACCGACACGTTCTCGGGAAACAGATGATCCAGGAAGCTTCCCCTGCAGTAGTGATCATATATAAGCCAGTTTTCCAGGTTTTTCTGTTTTACTTTCTGAATTTTATGGATGGATTTAACCTCTTCTCCTGAATCTTTTTCCTCCGCAAGCTTTTTCAACTCGTCGTGGTATGTTTCTTCCCTGCGAGTCAACACGTTGGTCAGGTTATACGAAGAGGGGACGAAATCGAGTTCGAAAACCCGGCCGCCCTGCGCCGGTGCGAAGTAAATGTTTAGAAACTTCCCGTGCCACAAAACTTCGTTGTTTCCGTCCGTGTCAAAATCGAAAAAGGCGGTGTCTATTTCATCGTGCCCCAAACCGATGATTTTTTGGGCGTCGATAAGGTTCCGATGGATCGCGTGCCTGAGGTGCGGGAGGTAGATGCCGCCAAAAAGCCCGTGCCAGTACGCACAATTGCACTGCGCCCTCCATACTGCTCTCTGCGCATCTTCCACCCCCACGGTTCTCTCACTCAAAAAAACCATCTTCTTGTGCATTACGTTGCTTT
>JALXAI010000345.1 GCA_026992215.1 Desulfobacterales bacterium
TAAATCATCATTCCGAATCCCAGGGTTAGCATGGCGAAAAATATTTCGTCCCTTCTCACACACAAAAATCCGATTACGGCGGCTCCCGCCGCGGAAGCGGCAATACCGATTAAAATGGCGAACCACACCGAGTTTATGCCGTGCAACAGTGCGAGGGTGGCGGAGTAGGCGCCGATTCCGAAAAAACCCGCCTGGCCGAAGGATAAGAGTCCCGAGTAGCCGAAGAGCAGGTTAAAGCTCATGGCAAAAAGGCCCATGATGAGTATCTCGGTCAGAATCATTGTCCAGTAAATGGGGATAAAAAGGGGACAAAGGGCCAGCGCGCCAAAAGTAGCGAGACTCACTATTAATTGTCTTCTTGCGGATGCATCAAATACCATGTTTATGTTTCTTCTCCGAAAAGTCCTCTGGGTCGGATCAAGAGAACCACGGCCAGCAGAATATACGGAAGCGCCATCTGTATACGACCGGCAAAAACCGTTCCGAAGGCCTCTAAGAAACCGAGCACTATTGCTCCGATAAATGCCCCGGGGAAACTGCCCAGTCCTCCTATTACAACCACGATGAAGCTCTCTATGATTACCCTTTCTCCCATGGACGGTCCGATACTCTGGTGGGGAGCGGCCAGGGCACCTCCCAGGGCCGCAAGCCATGTTCCGAGGCCAAACACCGCCGTAAACAAAAGAGGCACTCGTATCCCTATTCCTTCTGCCATTTCCCTGTCCATTGCCGCTGCTCTTACCAGTTTTCCCCATTTTGTGTACTTGAAAAAGAACCACAAGGCCCCACCCACCAGCGGGCCTACCACCACAAGAAACAGCCTGTATACCGGGTACCAGTGATTGAAAAGAGGAAACACTCCCGACAGAAGCGGCGGAGCTTCCACCACGTGGTAACCGGGGCCCCAGATCAACCTCACACCATCGTCCAATACAAGCAGAATTGCAAAGGTTAAAAGCAGCTGGTAGCTGATATCACGATCATAAACAGGCCGTAGCAACCAGACCTCCATAACCATTCCCAGCACTGCGACAAGGAGAGGTCCCGCTAGAACTCCAACCCAGAAGGAGGGGATAATATGCATAATCCACATGGAGAAATATGCTCCCAGCATAAACAGGGAGCCATGGGCGAAGTTGAGTACTCCAAGTACACCAAAGACCGTGGTAAGGCCAACGGAGATAAGAAAAAGGAGCATTCCCCAGCTGAGACCGTTCAGCAAATTTACAACAAAACTTTCCATACCATCACAAACATCTTCCTTCCGGGAAGTAAACGATAAAAATCGACTATCACATAAGAAAAGAGGGCGGAGCATATCCACCCTCATCAACGAACTGTTTACTCCGCCATGCGGCTACTTTCTCTTGCACCCCGTTTGTTCAACAGGTCTGGTTATTTCCTTCCCGGGGAAGATTTTCATGGGTTTGAGGATCCTGATGGGATATGCAGGATCTGCGGCTGTTTTACCCCAGCAGGCATCCGTGACTGCCTGATGATCAACCGCCCTTATGGTGATCTTACCCACGGGCAGTTCCACGCTCAACCCTTCAAGGGCCTTTATAACAGCTTCTTTTTTCGTGGTTTTTGCCTTTTCTACGGCGGCCTTGTAGGTATAAACGGCGCCGTATGCACCATGAGCATTATAAGACGGGTACTGGCCGAATCTCTTATGGTAGGCGGTCCTGAATTTCACGTTGACAGGCGAATTGTTGCTCAGGAACCAGTAACGGGTTCCCACCCATATGCCTTCCGGCATTTTATCCTTGAGTGCGTAAAGTACCTCTGTGGCCGCGCCAAGGGACATCAGGATATCAAAATCACCCTTGAAGAACCCCATCTGTTCTGCCTGTCTAACAAAATCAATGAGGTTTCCGCCCCAGAGAGAAATGAACACTCCCTCGGGCTTGGACTGCATGATCTTGGTTATGTAAGAACTGAAGTCTGTTGTCTTGATGGGTGAAAAAGCCACTTTTTCCTTGGCCATGAATTTAACATCTGGCCTCAATTCCTTCAGATACTTCTGGAAATATTCCCATGACTGGTGACCGAAGGCATAATCGGGGCCGATGGTTGTCCACAACTTTGCCTTTGACTGGGCGGCAATCTTTGCCCCGGCTTTCACGTTTTGAGCAAGGTTAAGGGATATTCTGAAGACCCAGTCGTTACAGATATTACCCGTTACATCCGGCGTTGCGGCGTGGGTTATTATAAGAGGAGTTTTCATCTGGGGAATTAGCGGGACAACGGTTTTTGCCACACCGCTTGAGTCCAGCCCGATCAAGCAATCCACGCCAACCTGGTAGACCAGCTTTTTAAGAGCCCTGGCAGCGACATCAGGCTTGCCGGTCGAATCTTCGAAGTAAGCTTCCACTTTTCTGCCCAGGATACCCCCGGAGGCGTTAATTTCATCCACGGCAAGCTGAGCACCCTGCTTGGCAAACTGTCCGTAGGTGGAAAAAGGACCCGACATAATGTAGACGAATCCCAGTTTTATCGGTTTTTCAGCGGCCGTTGCGGGGGCAAACAAAACCAGGCACAACAGGATTGCCAAAATACCTCTAAAGATTAACTGACTCCTCTTCATGGCTTCCTCCTTTTTGACAGGTTAATCTTTGGGGACTCCTTCTTCGTTCCAACCCCGAAGTCGGTAGTACCCCCTGACAAGTTCTTTTACCTCGTTTTCCCCTATTTTTTGCCCGTCTCTTAATGCTTCTTTCACCAGACGCCTCGGAAGTTTATCATCTTCCGCGGTAAGTCCTTCCCGCAGGTTAAAGCGTCGGGTATTGTTTACGATCCTTGAGGCAATTTTCGATAGTTCGTCTTTGCCCAGCTTCATTCCCGTGGTTAAAGCTATAATTTCCGAAAGCTCGTCCCACAGGTAAAAATCCCTGTAAAAACGGCACAGGATCAGGCTGTCAAATAGCGTGCACCTGTCTTCGAAATCAAGAAAAACTTTCAACAGCTCCTCCGTGTTGTCGGGGTCAAACATGCCTGCGAGTTCCGCCTTGTAAAATGTGGTACGAAGATGACATGCGCCCCGGTCACTGACCGCGTAAGCCAGCGCCATGCCTTTCAGGGAACGAGGGTCATATCCTGCGGGTTCAAGGCCTTTTACGTGCACGGCAATGTCTTCGAGGCCCAGTTCCTCGCTTGCTTTTTTTATTCCCTCGGCAAACAGGTTTCCAGTGCCCTTTCTTTCAGATATCATGCGCAGAAAATTTGCAATAGAATCCACGTCTCCGTATTCGATCTTTTCGGGAATCTTACCCCTTTTTGAGGCTTCCACCGCGAAAGCTACCATGTTACCCGCGGTAATCGTATCCATGCCAAGCCTGTCGCAAAGGTCATTCAGGTATGCTATCTCATCAATGCTATCAATCATGCACAGGCCACCAAAGGCGTATATCGTTTCGTATTCCGGTCCCTCAATCTTTAATCCCCTGTGCCTCCCTTCGAGAATCTCCGTGTACTTGCCGCATGCCATAAAGCACGTCCTGCAGGCCCTGGGGGTAACCTTGCATTTGCTGAGAAGTGCGTCTGCGCTTATTTCTTCCCATTTATCATAGGTTCCTTCGGCCCAGTACCTGGTCGGAAATCCCTTTGCCCTGTTGAGGATCTTTACCATCATGGGTGTGCCAAGGTTCCTGTAGGCCCTGGTGGCGGGATGGTCCTTGAGTTCTTTAACCGTTTTCTTAGCGTAACTGCGAGCACCTTCAAGGTCGGCAAATTCTCTTGCGATGTTTCCGTGAAATACAAGAGCCTTAACCTTTTTTGACCCGAGGACAGCACCCATTCCCGTTCTTCCGGCAGACCTCCACCTGTCATTCTCAATCACGGCATACCTGATGAGATTCTCGCCTGCTGGTCCAATGACCATGGAGCCACTTTTATCGGAACCGGAGCGAGCCTTTACTTCTTTCTCTGTCCGAAAGGTATCGAGTCCCCACAGATCAGCCGCGTCGTGGAATTTAACCCCTTCGTCGGTAATTTCCAGCCAGACGGGATTTTCCGACGCACCTTTAAGTATGAAAGCATCGTAGCCGGTGCGGCTCATGTAAATGGCTAGGCTTCCCCCGGAATATGACTCCCCGTAAAAACCCGTAAGCGGAGATTTTGTATATACTCCGTGCCGACAGGACCCGTAAATCGGGCTATCCGACACCGGTCCCAGGGAAAAAATCACCAGGTTTTCAGGAGACAGGGGACCCACGCCCTTCGGGTTTCTTTCCAGAAGAAGATGCGTTGCCAGCCCTTTACCTCCCAGGTAGTTTTTATAAACCCGTGAGTCAACTCCCTCGGCTTCGTATCTACGATCATTGAGGTCTATAACCAGTATTTTCCCAAAAAAACCTTTCATCTTTCTCCCTTCCACTCACACTGCCTCGTTGTCAGGTCAAGAATTTCGCAGCCTGTTATTTCGGCGATATCACGGGGATTCATTATGACCATTGTCCCCCTGGCTCCCCCGTTTATGGCAACCTCTCTGAAGTCGAGAAGGCCGGATTCCATCAATACCGGCAAATTTCTCCTTGTACCGAAGGGGCTGATTCCGCCCACAAGGTATCCCGTTAACCGCTCGGCCGTACGCGTGTCGGCCATGGCAGCACGTTTCACACCAAGCCTGGCCGCCAGCTTTTTCAAATCCAGCTTCATGTTGCCCGGCATCAACACCAGTACAATCCCTTTGATGCCCGCGTCTACTACAAGCGTTTTTATCGTTCTCTCAATGGGATAGTCAATGGCTCTTGCCGCAAATTCAGCGCCTTTTACCCTGTGGTCGTATTTACGGATATCGAAACTTATACCCCTCGACTTCAGCAGCTTAATCGCGCGCGTGGACACGAATTTACCTCTCTAAATAGCATAAAATTAACCTCAATCCCAGTACAAACGCCTCTGAAGAACGCTAGATAACCCGTATCTTCCCGGCGGGGCTTGCCACCACATTCCCGATAACCGCGGACTCCGGGACTCCTGCGTTCTTCAGCTCATTGACGAGAGCAGAAGCCTTGGTCTTTGATACCGAAATCAGCAACCCCCCGGACGTCTGGGGATCGAACAAAATATCCTTCATCACGTTGTCGATTCCGGGTGAAAACTCAACCATGTCTTTTCTAAAATCACGGTTCTTATGAGTGCCCGCGGGGACAAATCCCATGGAAGCGAACTCAAAGGCTTCCGTGATTACGGGAACTTGAGATGCCCTGATCTCGATCCCGACCCCTGTTCCCTC
>JALXAI010000346.1 GCA_026992215.1 Desulfobacterales bacterium
TGTGCTCTCGATGGCTCTTTGACCTTATAGGGAACAATTACACGGTGCACTCGATGGCTGAAAAGCAGGGAAACGACTCTGATCAAATTTCGTTTTCCGATCTGGGAGTGCACAACAGGATAATGAAAGGCATCGGTGATCTTACCTCGGTTGTATCATTTACTCCCCTGGATCTTCATGGTTGGCCTTCCGATATGTTTTGTACTCTTGTATTTTCACACACGCCGGTAACGAAAAAGGAGAGGGCGTTTCTGAAGGTCCGGTTAAACGGTGTCCTGGTGGGGGCTCACGAGATTTCCGGGGAAGGCGGTATGCAGACTTTTACCTTTAACCTGCCATCCGGTTACTTGCAGGCAAGAAACACACTTGAGATAGTATTTTCTTACTATCTGAACCGTGGAGAATGCCGGGGTAGTTTTCCGGAAATGGAAGTTACCTTGTTCAACGATTCCTTTTTTACCATTAAATCAAAACGCTCCAGGCCTCCTTTAAATCTTTCAACGTTTTTCACGTTTCTCGGAGGGAAAGGAGCCCTTGTGACGGACACCGATAATTCCGTGAGAAGATCCCCACTTGTCGGTTTACTTGTTGTTGCCGGCGATCTTAACAAGACTCCACCGTTGTTTGAACTTATCTCCAGGGACGGAATAACCACCGGCAATTATGACTACTATATTCTTCAGCTCAAGCCCCGGTTCTTGCACCAGCTCGATCCTGTCATTGATCTTGAGCCGGCGTTTAAAATTATCAACCCCCTGACAAAAAAGGTTCTGCTGGAATTTAAAAGCTCGGATCCCGTGTCCGTATTGCAGACCTTCTATAACCCGGCTGGAAAACCTGTGCTGGTCTATTGTTCGAAGAATGGTTCGCAGCCCACTTTCGAAGGTCTCAAAAAAGTGCTTTTTAAGGGTACCAGGGGAAACGTGGCTGTATTCACCAATGGAAACTGGCGTGTTATGGAAATCGGCGAAAAGCTGAGAGTAAAATACCCATACAAGAAAGACGTAGGATATTACTGGGCGAGGTACAAAGTGCTTTTCGTTGTGTGTGCAGGGTTTATTGTGCTTTTGTTTCTATTCTATGTTTATAGGCGTCTCTCCGGGGAGGAAGTCAGTGATTAAGCGTATGAAGGCCCTGGTGATTCCTGTGGCCGTAATCATTATAATGTTGATTTGTTCCGGGAAGCTCATGGCCGGTGCGTGGGTTCAACCTCCCGGAAAATGTTTTGTTTCACTTCAAAGCTATTACTACGAAACAAACGAGTATTTTGATTCCGGAGGAAGCCGGAAATCGAGGGGAGGAACATTCGAAAAATTCGAATTCAATCCATATGTTGAATGCGGGCTGACGACTAAAGACACACTCGTTTTAAATATTTTCTACGACTGGCTGAGAGACAATGTGTCCGGAACAACAAAAAAAACTAATGGATTTGCCGATATCGAAGCTGGCTGGCGAAGATTGCTGTTAAAAAGAGATCCGCATGTTTTCTCGGCTCAGCTGCTGGGCATTTTCCCCGCAGATTACGACATCGAGGATGATCCCAGACTTGGGTACGGACGATACGGGATGGAGGCTTCCGTCCTCTACGGTCGGTATTTCAAGTTATCCGGGCGTTACGGCTTCTTTGACAGCCAGCTGGGTTTCAGGTCCTATTTCGGGTACCCTTCCGAACAGATAAGAACCAATTTAACCCTGGGCTATGATTTATTTAAACGAATTCAAGTTCTGTGCAGCTCAGAACTGCATTACGGGCTTGACAATGGGGCCGAAAAGACAGTTGGAAGGAACATAACGGTGGAACCTCAATACAGGCTTCTTAAAATTACCGGCGCTCTTCGTTTTCGTATTACCGCGGACTACTCGGTTGTTGGTGCTGCTTATTGTCATGCGTGGGGAGAAAACACCGGTGCTGATGGAGGATTTTATGGGAGCTTATGGCTCCGGTTCTAGTGATTCAAAGCATACGCCCACTAAAATCGGCGAGATTCTTGTCCAGAAGGGACTCATTACGGAGGATCAACTCCGGGAGGCGCTAAAGTTTCAGGAACAGAGAGGGGGAAGGCTCGGATGGGTTGTCCTGAGCCAGGGTTGGGTAAACAGGCTCGATTTTTTCAGGGCTCTGGCAGAACATTTTCGTCTTCCTTTCTGGGATTTTGACTACGAAAAACTCGATAAAACTCTCGATCGAGAGCTAATAAAAAAAGTCGAGGTAGAAGAGGTTATCAGGTACCACGGGATACCCCTTAAAAAGGAAGAAAACATCCTTGTAGTGCTCACCGATTATCCGATTAAACAG
Organism: Desulfobacterales bacterium; assembly: GCA_026992215.1. Lineage (GTDB taxonomy): Bacteria > Desulfobacterota > Syntrophobacteria > B119-G9 > B119-G9 > B119-G9. Next base: position 2,300 of record JALXAI010000346.1, read on the forward strand.
GATTCTATCGAGTTTTTCAAAGCGCTCTTCAAGGTCGATGAGATACGTTTGTGGGTAATTACCGACCTTGATTTCATGCGTATCGTTCAGGAACTTTACGGGAAGGTCCTGATAGACCGGTCCGTGCATGGCCTGTTTTACAGGTATCCCGGAGAATCGGCTTACCCTGTTCTGACAAAGACACAGGTTGCTATCCTGGGACTTGTCCTTTACTCCACCCTTATCTGGGTCTATCTGGACGTGGTTTCGTTTCTGGTGTTTTGCCTGGGACTATGCCAGGTTATATTTGCCGTGAGCGTCAGTTATAAAGTGGTTCTGAGTTTTACTGGAGCATCGTACGAAGTATCCGAACCAATACGGAAGGAGGAGGTGGAAACACTCAGAGACCATGGTTTACCCGTATACAGCGTCCTGGTTCCAGTGTACAGGGAACCGGAGACTATCCACATCCTGATAGAGTCACTTAAAAAACTCGATTATCCACAGGAAAAACTCGATGTGTTGCTCTTGCTTGAAGAAAACGACAGGGATACTCTTGAGGCTGCCAAGGCCGCAAAGCCACCGGGCAATTGGAGGTTCATAATAATTCCCGACGCACTACCCAAAACCAAACCGAAAGCATGTAACTACGGGGTATTTTTCTGTCGTGGGGAGTACCTGACGATCTATGACGCCGAAGATATCCCTGAGCCTGACCAGCTTAAGAAAGCTATTATAGCATTCGAAAAATATGACAAGTCTTACATATGCTTTCAAGCTGCTCTCAATTATTTCAACGCAAACGAGAACCTCATATCGCGGCTGTTTACGCTTGAGTATTCTTACTGGTTTGATTACCTCCTTCCCGGGCTGGACAGGCTTAAACTTCCTATTCCTCTGGGTGGTACCAGCAACCATTTTCGAGTGGAATATTTAAAGGAACTGGGCGCGTGGGACCCCTTTAACGTTACTGAAGATGCTGACCTTGGGATCAGGGCCTGCGCGAAGGGTATGAAAGTCGGGATAATTAACTCGACAACGTACGAGGAGGCCAACACCCGATATGGAAACTGGATCCGCCAGAGGTCCCGCTGGATTAAGGGATACATGCAAACGACGCTGGTCTATAACAGGCATCCCTTAAGGATGTTAAAAAAAATCGGGTTGAAAAACTGGCTGTCCTTTCAACTTTTTATTGGCGGAACCCCGCTTCTTTTCCTGGTTAACCCGATTGTATGGAGTATTTTCATTTACTGGCTGGCGACTCAGACGAAGGCTCTGGATCCCTTGTTCCCTCCCGTTGTCGTGTATCTTGGGCTCTATAACCTGCTTATAGGGAACTTCCTCGGAATTTATTTGAACATGATAGCCGTGTTTCGGCGAAAGTTATTCGGACTGCTTGCCTATGCCCTGCTAAACCCCTTTTACTGGCTCTGTTTCCATTCTGTCGCAGCGTACAAGGCTCTCTGGCAGCTTTTCTCCAAGCCCTTTTACTGGGAAAAAACTACTCATGGAATCACCAGAATACGGATCTAGAAAGGACATTTCCTGCTATCGTGCCGCCACATATGCCCTTGCGGTATGGGTGGTATTAACCCTGTTTTTCGCAGGCATAAACCACATCATTTTTAAAGATGGCTTTGCCTCCAGGGTACTTCTATACCTGGGTGAAAAGGCTCTTCTTGTTTTTCATGGCAGGCCTCCCAGGTTAGAAAATCTTGGTTTTGTTTATCCTCCTCTCCCTTACCTCTTTGTCCTTCTTTTCAGGAATCCCTTCTGGGCAAGCTCGGTGGTGGGAGCTTTTGGCGCAACATGTTTTCTGTGGGTTGTCTTCATGGCGTATCGAAAAGGTAGGGTTTCAAAGCTGCTGTTTATGATGATAGTGATATTCGTTATCTTTTCTCCTCTTTCCCTTTTCCTCCTTTGTCAACAGATGCCGACCTGTCTTCTCATGATACTGATTATGCAAATATTTCATCACCTGTTTAGATACGGCAAACACGGCCTGTCTTATGACCTTTTCATGTTCGGAATTCTCTCTTCCCTGCTTTTTTTTACCCAATTTCAGGCCATCGTGCTAATCCCTTTTTTGTTGTTTGCTCTTTTGATTGATTCGGGCCGTAAAATGTCTTCAAATATCTGGGCGGTGGGATTTACGGGTATTTTTCCGTCCGTGTTTGTCGCTGCTTCGTGGTGCTACCTTAACGAGCTGTTCATGAAGGATCCTTTTTATTTTGCCCGCTGGTGGAGATCAGCCCTGCAACCTCAGGTTGCTCCACAACAGCTGCTGGTGGCTTCCCAGGGCCTGATCGACAGCCTGATGTACGCCGTGAAACTCTGCCTCGATAATTTTCTCATCTTACTTCCCTATGCGCTCATTGCAGCCAAGGTTATGTGCGGAGTCCAAAAGAGAAAAACTCTGGCAGTATCGATGCTTTTAACACCTTTTTTGCTGCTGTGGTGGCAAATACTTGCGGGAAACCTGGAGTTGAGTGAACATTTCTTTCTTCTTTTTTTGATAACGGCGCTTTTTGTCTACACGCGCACAAGGGACCTGACCAGAAAAAGCTTGCTCGATCAAGTTTTTTCTTTTTCGGTTGCACTGGCCCTGGTCGGATCCTTTGTTCTCCCTATGAAGTACGGATCGCAGGAGGAAAAAATGTTTACATGGAAATTGCTGGGCGAGGCTTCGAAAGGAAACCTAAGCAACTACCAGGAATTACTGGGAGAGCTGGACAAAAAGGGCATGGTGCTTCTGGATGATACCACGCTCTTTCCCCTGGTTTTTCTTGAAAAAAGTCCCCGGCGCTTTTACCTCCCCTACGAGTATGAATATGAGATGTATCTTAGCGCACCACAACTTTATGTCAGGTACCTGGTGGTTTCCGGGGACAAATCAAGAGACCGGCTCGCAGG
>JALXAI010000347.1 GCA_026992215.1 Desulfobacterales bacterium
CTCTCAGCTTGGACAGTTCCCCCTCCGTGTACCGGGGAAACTCGTGAAACATGATATCCGAGATGGCCAGCTCCAGGGCCGCATCTCCCAGGAACTCCAGGCGTTCATTATCTTCAAGCCCGCGGGCCCCCTTTTCGTTGGAATAAGACCTGTGAATAAGCGCCTGGACCAGAAATTTATTGTTCTTGAACCTGTAACCCAGCCTGTCCTGGAGCTCCCGTAATACCCTGTCATGGATCCTGGAAAGATCGCTTTGAGATTTTTCCCTTGCGTTATTTTTCATGCTTCGGAACCTTTCATCACCGCTTAAGGCAAACCGTATCTATTCCCTGCAAGCCCCGAAAGGCCTCACCACGGCTTATACCGCAAAACACCTTTTCCCTGTCTTTAACCATACTCCCGGCGAGCATCGTCAGACCGAAGTCAAACAGCACAGGATTCATCGGGGTCGATGGCCCCAGCAGTATCCTGAAACTACCGGGCTTACAGGCAGAAAGTATCCCTGCCAGTGTCTTATTTATGATGGTTGTTGCAGTGATTGCAACCACGTCGCATCCGGGGAGTACTTCAAAGCCCGTTGTCGTGTCAACGTCTCCATCCCGGGGTTTCAGCTCTATTACCCATAATTTCTTGAATTCTTTCCTGATCCGGTCAACAAAGGGAAAGTGGCCGATAACGGCTACTTCCTTTCCCCTGCCCTTCTCCACAAGAATATCCTGAGCTTTAACTTTAATAAAATCATACTTTTCATAATCATACAAGGATGTTATGCTTGCAAGTCCGACACCGGAATAAAACCTATTATCTTCAAGTAATTGATTGGCCACCCTTTTTGCACTTTTACCTTCGAAGGCTTTCCATGCGTTCTCCGGGGGTATATCTTTTAAGTGCCCCCCTGAAGGATCGATAAGGCTCGCCAGTCCCACCTGTCTTGATTCTACTGCCATCAGGTGAGACCCGACAACAATATTGCCGATACTATGGTCGTCCAGTTTTTTTATCGATTCGAGCAGGGCGTAAGCGATTTCGTCATTGCCATCCATGTCGATGACCTTTCAAGCTACATGATCATTGGAGCAATATTTCCGGGTTTACGTATATGCATCAGGTACCCGATCCCGGAAACACGGAATAAGCTTCCTGAATTCTTCAATTTCCTTCAGATCTATATCAGCAACCAGGTTCATGGGGCTGTCGCCAGTGACCATGAAAACTTCCCCTGTGGGAGAATAACCCACGGAAGTTCCGCCAAGAGCGAGCTTCTCATCGCCGCCACATGCATTTGTGCCCACACAGAATAGCTGATTTTCTATGGCTCTGGCTCTAAGTAGAACAAGCCATTGAGCTATTCTTGACGCGGGCCATTGTGCACACACCACGAGTATCCTGGCACCATCCAGGGCAATGGCCCTTGCAAGCTCGGGGAAGCGAATATCATAGCATATCATTACTCCTATTTTCCCGATATCCGTTTCACAGACCAGTTTCTTTTTTCCTTGTTTAAAATACCTGTCTTCCTTGTGGAGCGAAAAGAGGTGAATCTTTCTATACTTCCCGATAACTCCGTCGTTTCTGTGTATTACGTAGGCGGTGTTGTATATTTCGCCGTTTTCTGTCTTCTCAGGCAGGGATCCCACTACTATCAGGTTTTGCTTGGCAGCAATTTCCGATATCCTTGCCAGCACGTCGTCCATCCGGTCAGATAATGCCGCAAGGTTTTCGTAATCGAATCCGGTTGCCCACATTTCCGGCAGCACCACAAGCGAGACGTTGGTGTCTCCCATTTTGACCAGAGCGTCTTCCACAATTTCAAGATTGTGTTTGACATCGCCCTTTACCACTTCGAATTGCGCAATACCAACTTTTAGTTTTGTCATAACCTTTCCTCGTCAAATATCAAATTCCGTAAGAGACGCTCGCGACACCGTAACAGCTATTACTTGTCCTGCACCGGCCTTTTTGAGCACCCTGCTGCATTCGTTGAGGGTGTTTCCGGTGGTAAATACGTCATCTACGAGCACTATGCTTTTGTCCTTTACATCGCCGGGGTTACGAACCTCAAAGGCCCCTTTTACGTTCCTGCGCCTTTCTTTTTTTCCGAGTCCCACCTGTGGCAACGTGTGCCTGGTTCGCCTCAGAGTATGTTCCAGCAGTTTCAGGCCGGTAGCTCTGGAAAGCTCGCGAGCCAGGAGAAGGGACTGATTGAACCCCCGCTGGTTTAAACGTGCCTTGTGGAGTGGCACAGGCACAAGAGTGTCTGCTTCCCTGAGCGCACTTTTAACAACTTCGCTGGCAACGGTTATTCGGGCAAGAGGCCTTGCAAGCTCGGGCATCTTTAAAAACTTGAAGCGTTTGATAGTTTCTTTAACTTTACCCCGGTAAAAGGTAGCCGATCTCGCCCTGTCGAATCGGTAAGTTTTTTTGATGCAATCACCACAGAGATGATTCCTGCTTCTAGTGGTTGCTGAATCCACGGGCGCCGGGCTATCCGCACCGGAGGGATCTCTCCGCTCGTCCACGGTGGCGAATCCGTATCCGCAAATAAAACAAAGGGGGTCTTTTATCCAGTGGATATCTCTCATGCACCCGGAGCAAAAATCGCTTTCCCGGTCAGGCAATATCATGGTGTCACAGGCAGCACATTTTGGAGGAAACAGGAAATCAAAAAATATTTCAATGCCTTTTTGAACCTTGTTGAAATAGCTGAGTCCCGTTACCCTCATGGTCTTCTATAATCTTTCTACCAGTGCCTCTGCAAATTCTCTTGTGCCTACTTTTTGTGAACCGGCGATCTGCCTGGCCAGGTCATAAGTGACTATCTTCTCCGACACGGTTTCTTCCAGGGCTTTTTCGATGGCCTCCGCCGCCTCTTTCCACCCCAGGTATTGAAGCATCATGACCCCGGATAAAATAAGGGAAGACGGGTTTACCTTGTTCTGGCCAGCGTACTTGGGAGCTGTTCCGTGGGTGGCTTCAAATAGCGCGCATTGGTCTCCTATGTTTGCGCCGGGGGCCATGCCGAGCCCGCCTACCTGGGCGGCAAGAGCATCGGAAAGGTAATCACCGTTGAGGTTCGGAGTGGCAATAACCTGGTATTCGTCTGGTCTGAGGAGTACCTGCTGGAACATGGCATCGGCTATCCTGTCTTTCACAACGATCTTTCCCGGAGGCGCTTTACCCTGGTGCTTTTCGTGCAAATCGTCTTCGGTGATGATAAAATTGGCGAATTCTTTCCGTGCCAGCTCATAGCCCCATTCCCGGAAGGCCCCCTCGGTGTATTTCATTATATTTCCCTTATGGACCAGGGTGAGATTTTCCCTGGAATTCTCAATGGCGTACCGGAGGGCTTTTCTAACCAGCCTGAAGGTTTTGCGCCGGCTTATTGGCTTTATCCCGATGCCGGAATCAAGCGGAAGCTCGCAGCCTGCTTCTTTTTTAAGGAAACCAATAATCTTTTTTGCTCCCTCAGAGCCTTCTTTCCATTCAATACCTGCGTACACGTCTTCGGTGTTTTCCCTGAACACTATCATATTGACTTTCTCGGGGTGTTTCACGGGGCTTGGTACACCGCGGTAATATCTCACGGGCCTGACACAGGCATAAAGGTCGAGAGTCTGTCTGAGCGTTACATTCAGACTCCTGATGCCACCTCCCACGGGGGTGGTAAGGGGGCCTTTTATTGCCACCACACACCGTTTAATGTGCTCGAGCGTTTCTTCCGGCAGCCATTCACCCGTACTTTCATAGGCTTTTTCACCTGCAAGGACTTCCTTCCAGTAAATTTTTCTGCGTCCACGATATTTCTTTTCCACTGCCCTGTCAATTACGTACCTGGTCGCGGGCCAGATGTCCTGCCCTATCCCGTCGCCTTCAATGAAAGCAATATACGGGAAATCGGGAACATCCATGGAATTGTTTTCTCCTATCCTGATGTAACTTCCTCCGCTTTCTGCCTCCGCAATAGACATATCAATCTCCTTTTCCAGCCGGGTATTAGTGATCATTCAACGTGTACGCCAGTAATCCCCACTCGTTTTCCCGGTCTCGTCCAACCGGGTAATAACCCTGTTTGCCGTACATGGCCTCGATATCTTCCATTTCCGAGTCCAGCATCCCGGATATAATAAGCCAGCCACCGGGAAGGAGCACTTTTTTGAAATCGAGCACAAGTTCCCTAAGTAATTTTCCGGTGAGATTTGCTGCCACGCAGGAAAATTTTTGTTCAACGTTATCAATCGAGCCGGACACAACACGGATCCTGCCTTCAACCCTGTTCTTGATGCAATTGTTTCTTGTTACTTCCACGGCCACGGGATCAACGTCGACGGCCAGAACCATTTTCGCTCCAAGCTTTGATCCCACGATGGAAAGGATACCCGTACCACATCCCACGTCACACAGGGTCCACCCGGATACCTTCTCCTTTTCTCTGTCCGCCGCAAACTTTTCGATCCACTTTATGCACATCCGTGTGGTGGGGTGTGTACCCACCCCGAAGGCCTGCCCCGGGTCAATCCTGATAACTATCTCGTCGTTTTCAGGGACGTATTTTTCCCAGGAGGGTGAGATCACGATCTTTTTGCCAATCCTTACCGGTCTGAAATAGGCCTTCCAGGATTCCGACCAATCTTCTTCGTAGACGATCTTTCCGAACCATTTCAAACTCTGCTGACCCGTGTTGTCTCTCATCAATTTTCTCAAAAAAGCGTTAAGCTCCTTGATCTTCAAAGAGATTTCACTGTCACAAGGGAGATAGGCCGTTACTCCCTCTCCGGCAAATTCCACCCCTGACCCTGTAAGCTCCACAAGAAAACTGGCCACGATATCTTCGTAGTATCTGGTTGCCGGGATCGTTACGCGGAGCCAGCGTTCTTTTTTAAATTTATTGCCGGGCATCTTACGCTCCCTTGCCGAGCACTTGATTCGAAACGGTGTTTTAATCGTAAATCGGACAGGTTTTTATTATCACATAAGACCACTGCTGTGAACACAAATGAGAAGCGATACCTGCGTGCTGGTTAAGTTATGAGTAGCTTATTCAAAGTTGGAGGCTGTGGACATTTCAGGATTTACATTTCTTTACAGCGGTAGCATATTGAGCATATGCTCAGTTTTATCCACGCCTGGATCCTTTTCGCATTGGTTATCTCATAGTTTTCTTCCTTGACATGAGAGGTATTATGTT
>JALXAI010000348.1 GCA_026992215.1 Desulfobacterales bacterium
CCTCGACGCCCATTTTCCGTCAGACGTCAGTTCGCCGTTATCGGAAACGTATCCTTCCGCCTTCAAAAATTCCAGGTGCCTCTGGAACTCCCTCCAGAGTTGATACTGTATGGCATGGAGTTGCCTTTCGTACCTCATAGATTTCTTGATAAGCTTCCTGAACCTGGAACGCTTGCCTTCAATACAGGTCGGTTTCAGGTTACACTTAAAACAGGGCAATCTCTCCAGCAATTGCCTGATCTGTTCCGACTTTTCGTTGAGCTCTTGCCATTTTTTACCCGTTTCGTCAGGTTCAAGGTCTTCGACATCCAGAAAAGACGCCGTATTGCAAACATCTTTTACTTTTTTGACCCATTGCTCGGGGAATTTTCTTCCTGAATCTTCGGGAAGATCAACCACGGTATCCAGGATTTCGGTAACCTTTTCAAGCCTCACCCAGTATTGCCTGACTTTGCTGCTTTTGCCTTCAAGAATCGGCGTAAGTCGCCAGCATCTTACACCTTTTCGCCCACGGACAACTTCCTTTTCCAGTGTTATAAAAACATCGCGTTTCGCGGTGCGGAACACTGCGCCCGGCTTCATGTAAGGTTCCAGGGCAAGCAGCCTTGCTTCCCTGGCAATCTCCGCCCTTATCACGTCGTAATCGGATAGAGTGTTTCCGTACTTGCCCCTTAAAAGTATAAGCTCGTCAAAATTCCCGCAACGGGCATCGGCGAGGAATGTTTCAATCTTTTTGCGAACCCTGTCTCTTTTTTCAAGAAGATCGCCTTGTGATTCGATGCTCTGGTAAGTGGCCAGCGAATTTGCGAACACTTCCATGACTTCCGCGGGCTTGTGGGACAAAAGAAGGTTCAATACCATGCTGAAATTAACCTTGATCTGGCTCTCTACCGAGCCAGGAGGTGATTTCAGAAGGTTATGTATCACTTCCGGCCGTTGATAGGGACCGGGATAAAGAAGCACAAATCCTATCTTGTCCATTCCCCTGCGCCCGGCCCTTCCGGTCATCTGCAATAGCTCTGTGGAAGTGAGTTCCACGAAACCCTCACCGTTAAACCTGTCGCTCTGAAACAAGACAACGGTTCTGGCAGGAAAATTAACCCCCGCTGCCACGGTGGAAGTGGAAAATATTGCCTTGAGATATCCTTTTTTCATCATCGTTTCAAGGAGAACCTTCCATATCGGAAGCTGTCCTCCATGGTGAGCCCCCACCCTGGCTTCCACCAGGGCCTGCAGTTGCCTGTGGGTTTTCAGAAAGGGCTTTTTTTCAAGGAAGTCAAGAAGCTCGGAGCTGAATCCGTAATCCATTTCGGTCTTTTGGAGGTCGCCTTTCCTGAGAGCCCACAAACATTGATCCACTGCCCGGTCACAATCATTTCGCGATTTAAAGAAAAATATAGCCGGTAAAAGATTGGCCTGTTCCAGGTAATCAAGGATCTGAACCACGGATGGAAAGGAAGCCCTTTGCCTCTTTTTTTTGTAATACCTGGAAGACTTCTTCAACACTACGGGCAAAACTCCCTTTCTGCCACTGAGGGGATAGAGTTCCCCTTCCGGGAAGAGAAAAAGCGGATAGATCGGCACCGGCCGTTCGTCCACCGAAACCACATCACATGTGACATTCCTTAACCAGGTCAACCAACCCGCAATCTGCCGGGCATTGTGAATCGTGGCCGAAAGAAGCAGCAATCGGACACGCGCGGGAAGATAGATGAGCACTTCTTCCCAGACCACCCCCCGTTCCTCGTCGCCGATGTAATGTGCTTCATCAAGCACCACGAGATCAACCGGGAGATCTTCCCCCTCTGACATTGCGTCATAAAGCTGGTTGCGCAAGATCTCCGTTGTGCCCACTATTATAGGAGCATTAGGGTTTTCTTTCCGATCACCGGTAAGGATTCCGAGGTTCTCAGCCCCGAATATCTTGCCAAATTCGGAGTAAATGGAATTGGACAAGGCCTTTAACGGGCAGGCATACCAGCAACGACCACCCGTCCTGAAGACTCTATCGATCGCTTTCTCTGCTATCCACGTTTTTCCCGCCCCGGTGGGAGCAGTGACGATAACATCCTTGCTTTCCAGCAATGAAATCGCTTCAAGCTGAAACTTATCGGGTCGAAATTCGGATGCCTCGGGGATGCCAATCTGTTCCAGGACGGAGGTTAAATGGTCGGCAATTTTTAAGCTCTTTTTTTCTTTGGCCTGGTTATTTAAAATCTTTCTCTGGTTGCGGTTTATCCGTTCATTATTTTTTAACGAGGTTCTCGTAATATCGTACTCCCCTTTCATTTCACTAAATATTTTTGTTAGCTATCCGTTTTTTTCTTTAAGAAATTACAGTCAATTTTAACAGAACAACCAGGATTTGTACATAGAACTGCAAGATTATGGTATAAGTCCTGTTTTCCAGGCATCGTCAAGCAAGGAATCCAGGGAGCGAAAAATGAATGATATCGGCAGAAAACACTATTTTAACTACCGGATACCCCTTTATGAAATCGACCTGGGCAACGCCCTTTACCACGGTAATTATTTCCACCTCTTCGAACTGGCCAGGGATGACTTCTGGAGAACCATCGGGTTTCCGTATGCGGAAATTATGGCCAACAGAATGCACCTTACCATCGTGGAAAGCCATTGCAAGTACAGAAAACCCTTGCGGTATGACGAAGTGGTACAAGTAGTTACCGGGGTGAAAAAAATAGGCAGCAGAAGTCTCGTTCTTCACCAGCGTATCTTCAGAGACGGGGGAAGAGAGCTCTGTACAGAAGCCACCATAAGCATGGTATGCGTGACTTTCGAGGGAAAACCGGTCAGGTTGCCAGAAGACTTTCGCCGGCACCTGGAAAAATGGGTCGAGGAAGAAAAACAATAACACGGCTCCTCATGGCGTGGGTCGGTATGAAATGCAGAAGCGTCAAAATTTTTCCGGCCCGGCTGCGGGTTTTAAGGTACCATTAAGTAAGTTCAGCAGCAGTTCCGGGGACCGATTCCCATTCAAAAACAGGTCCGGAAAGGCATTTCCGGGAGATGTCCGCAGGCAATCGTTCGCTTCACCGTTGCCGCCGCCAGTCATCACGATAAAATCCGCATCTCGGACCTATTGGTGGGAAACATCAGCTCAGGATTCGTCTTTTTTCTTCAGGAACTCGTCCAGCTGAATTACCTTGGCTCCCTGAATATCCCCTGGAGGACTGAACGGCTCGGTGCCGGTCATTCTGCTTATCTCTCTAATCTGTTGCCTAAGCTTTTCGTTTTTCTCCACCAGGCTGTTTATCTGCTTTTCAAGGGACTCCCAGGCCGCACGAAGTTCAAAGGTTTCGAGCGCAAGGCCTGAAATTTCCGCGATTGTCTCTATTACCCTGGAACAGAGCTTGTAATTTGTTCCGTGAATGTAAAAAGGTGCATGAGCCCAGAGCCCAAGCGCTGCCATGCCACGATTTTCCGCCTCGGAAACAAGGAGCAACGACATGGAAGCCTGCGACGAGTATTCCAGGAACGAAAGTCCCAGTTCCCTCGCAATATTCATCGCCGTTGTGTTAGAAACAACGGCCGAAACTTTTTCCTCGTAGTGAAGAACCTGGTCATAACCACTTCCAATGGTAATAATCAACGATACATTGTTTTCTTCGGCAAAATCGAGGAATGCTTGCAGGTAATGGCTCCACCTGAAATGAGGTTCTTCTCCCGTGAAAATAATCAAGTCGGACCCTTCTCCGCCTGTCTCGTGGACATGAAACCTTCCCTGAGGTTTTGTTATCGACACAACCTGGCCACCCTGGATTTCAACCATTGGCCTGCTTGCTTCAAAATTGAAAAAAGGATCCGGGTCTATCTCGGCAAAAATCGGCGCATTTAGTTTCTGATTAAGATAAGAAACACTCCTTGTTACAACGTCCCCTGCATTTGCCCAGCCGTTAAAACCGGCAACAAGTATGGGATTGTCAAGTTCTGGTCTCTTGAAGTACTTTACGTAGCTCATACCTTAGTGTGTTTCCCGGTCAGTGGTTCAGAATCTTTCACTCGTACCAGTAAGTTTATCATACAGGATTAATGAATGTACCTGCAAATATTAAACTCGATCTTTTTGTAAAGATTCATCCCTGCTCCATTTCTTCAGCTCATTAACAAAGGCTCTATAAACCATCGACTTCGTCCTCTTTTTTTCCTCCACGAGATAAAAACACCTTCTCATCTTGACATCTTCAAAGGTTACCACTTCAAGGCTTCCGCAACTTATGTCATCTTCGATAGCCCGCCTTGAGAGAATCGACACACCTACCCTGGCCTTAATGGCATGGCGAACGGCTTCAGTACTGCCTACTTCCAAGACAGTCTTCATCTCGCCGGGGTCAATACCATGGTCTTTTAAGTATTTTTCCACGAATTTCCTGGTACCCGAGCCGTATTCCCTGTTCACGTACTCGTATTTCATGATGTCATGAAAACTTACTCGCTCTTTCTCCAGCAATTCATGACCGGGATAAACGGCCAGGACAAGTTCATCGTTAAGAATTCTTTCGAAGGAAACCCTGTTATTTGAAAAAATTGCCCCCACAACCCCCACATCCAGTTTCCCGGCAGCAACCTTATTGACAACGCTTCGGGAATCAGCTGTGTGAAGATTGATTTCGGCTTGCGGATACATCTTGATAAAAGCACCAATGAAGTAGGGGACGATAAACGTTCCCGGAATGGTGCTACACCCCACCTTGAGCCTCCCCGAAACCCTGCCCCCGTATTCTCTCACCGCTGAAATAGCCCTGTCCCTGAGAGCCAGTAACTCCCTGGCATATTCGTAAAGAATTTCTCCGGCCGGGGTGGGTTGAACGGTCTTCCCGAGGCGATCCAACAGTTTTTCTCCCAGAAACTGCTCCAGCAGACGAATATGCTCGCTTACCGTCGGTTGAGAAAGGTACACCTCTTCCGCTGCCCTGGAAAAGCTTTTCATTTCAACAACCTTGCAAAAAACTTCCAGCCTTTTCAGATCCATAATCATCCGTTTTGCAAAAAAGAAGTATCTTATTCATCTCATTATCATAGTATGCCACCAAATCTGTTATTTCCGGGAATTTTCCCTTGACATTACCACGTCAAATGCCGTATGGATGTTTTGTGAAAATTTTATTTAGTAAGTGCCTCTTATCAATTCTCGTAAACTCCCTTGGAAGGTTTCTGGTAAATG
>JALXAI010000349.1 GCA_026992215.1 Desulfobacterales bacterium
AAAGGGAGAAAGACCCGTGGGTTTTCTTCCTCGGTCAATATAGACCTCGTAGAGAAATCCGTTCCCGTTTTCCTTTTTCTTCGCGTCTATAGAAACCACAATGCATTGAGTACCGAAAAGCTCGGCGCTTTCTCTCACGAAATCAGGGCATTCCACCGCCTTTGTGTTGAGAACAACTTTGTCCGCGCCTATCCTCAGAAGCTTCCTGATTTCGTCTACGGACGTAATCCATCCACCCACGGAGAGAGGAACGAAGCACTTTTTTGACAGCTCCGATACGACATCGTAGAATTTACCTCTTCTGGAAAGATTTCTGCTCACATCCAGGATAACAATCTCGTCCACCGCCCACCTGTTGAAAAAATCAACCGCGGTGGCGGGCATAGCATGAATTACGTTGGTGTGTTTGAACTGGATACTCTGCACAACCTGTCCATCACGGATGATAAGAACCGGAATTAATCTTTTTTTAAGCATACCTGACTCCGTCAAAGCAGCTTGGAGAAGTTTTCAAGAATTTTAAGACCATGTTGCTGACTCTTCTCCGGGTGAAACTGTACCGCAAAAATATTGTCTTTCTGAATACTTGAGACAATCTCGGTTCCGTGCCAGCAGACCGAACTAATTATCCCGTCGGAACCATTTTTGAGAACCAACTTGTAACTGTGAACAAAATAGACAACTGGTTCATCCAGGCCGTCAAATAGCGGGTCCTTTATTTTTACATCGATATTATTCCACCCGATGTGAGGGACCCTGAACCCGTCTTCCCCTGGAACTATTTTTTCAACGGTGGCATCAATCCAGCCAAATCCGGAGTGCTGTCCGTGCTCGTTGCTATCTTTTGCCAGGAACTGCAAGCCAAGGCAGATCCCGAGATAGGGCTTTTTCTTTTCAAGTACTTCCTCGGAAAGTACCTCAATCAACCCGTTTTTCCTTAGCGATTCTATACACCTGCCGAAGGCCCCGACACCGGGCAGGACTATTCCGGATGCCCTCGAAATCTGTTCAGGATCACTGGTAATTACGGCTTTATGCCCTATGGCTTCAAAGGCATTTAAAACAGACCTGAGATTTCCCGCGTTGTAATCAATTATTGCGATCATAACCTAACCTCTAACCAAATCCCATTTAAGTGGTGTACCTCGTTCGATGTCACATGCCGCCCTTTTCCCCAGCACCACATTCATGTACTTCGGTGGCAATCCGTAACCCGGTCTTATGGATCGTACGTTGTCAGTCGTAAATACTTCACCCTTCCTTATATTCTTCACCGCAAAAAGGGATCTTCTGAAACACCTGCTTTGAAGTTCTTTCTTTCCCGGTTCATAGCAAACTTTCCCCAGAGCCTTTTCCACAACCCTCACCGCGTCCACCATAGCCCTAAACTCTGCGGGCTCAAGGGAAAAAGCGCTATCCGGAGTTGATTCTTTTCTGCTCAACACAAAGTGTCTTTCAATAATGCATGCCCCCAGAACCACGGACGCAATACTAACCTCTATCCCGAGGGTATGATCGGATAGCCCCACGGGGACAGCAAATGCCTGCGACATGTGAGGAATGGTGCGCAGGTTCACCTCTTCCGGCGGAGAGGGGTAAGCGCTTGTGCACTTGAGAAGAGCAATTTCCCGGGCTCCGTTTTTTCGAGCGGTACTGACAGCTTCCTCTATTTCCCCGAGCGTTGCCATCCCGGTGGAAATAATCAGCGGCTTACCGGTTCTGGCAATCTTTTCTATCAGTGGCAGGTCAATATTCTCAAATGAAGCCACCTTGTGCACTGGCACATCTAGAGATTCAAGGAACTCCACCGAAGACCCGTCGAAGGCGGTGGAGAAAAAGTCTATACCGATTTTATCGGCAACGCTTTTCAGTTCCTCGTGCCACTCCCACGGCGTGTACGCTTCCCTGTAAAGGTCGTAAAGTTTTTGGTCTGCCCATAGGGTACCCCTGTTTACCCGGAAATAAGGACTGTCACAATCTATGGTGAGAGTATCGGGCGTATAGGTTTGAAGCTTGATCGCGTCGGCACCGGATTCTTTTGCAGCACGGATGATTTCCCTGGCTCTCTCGAGGCTCCCGCCATGATTTGCGGACATCTCCGCCACCACGTAAACCGGAAACCCCGCGCCCAGTTTTCTCCCGTTGATGGTTATACATGGAGCAGCACCACTTTCATTCATTTCCAATATCCTCCGGTCTGCCTTGTAAAAACCTCACCGTACGATCACCCTGATCATGTCCTTACTCGTGTTCTATTAAGCTTTCACCCTTTTTCACGGCCTGCGTGCACCCCGTCAAGCACTCAACCACTCTTTTAACTCCTCTGCCGTCAGTGATTTTCAGGGCTTTTCTGCTCATCTCCCTCACCAGGTCTTTTCTGTTTATTAGGAACTCCAGGGTTTCTTTTACCAGGGAAGGCTTTAAGTTTGTCTCATCTCCCAGATAAAGGACAACGCCTTTCCGGGCCAGGATTTCTGCCACCTCTACCTGGTTTCGGGCAAAAGTTACCACCACACCGGGCAGCCCCAGGCAACATCTCTCCCAGGTACTTATTCCGGTAGCCCCTATAAAGAGGTCCGCCCCTGCCATAAGTTCCGCCATGTACGGAACCTGGCAGTGGTACACAAGATGATCGCTGCCTTCACATATATCTTTTATTCTCTTTCTGTGCGGGTTTGTCTCTCCTACAACGACATCGAACAAGATTTCATGGCCGTGTAAATTATTGATTGCTTCCAGCACCCGTCCCGTGAGATTTGGTTGATCCATGCCCCCGAAGAAGATCAACACCCTTTTAATTTCTCCTGTCCTTGGCCTGATCGTTTTCCTTAGTTCCCCAAACTCCGATCTCAAAAGCGCGTATCGGGGACCCTCCAGGATTTTGCAGCCTTTTTTAACCAGTGGTTCATACCTGGATGTCTTGCCATTCTTCAGGTTCTGGTCGAGCAAAAAATCGCACGCATGCGCTCGATCCGCCAGGTCATCGATTACAAGAATCTTCCCCGCGTATGGCTCAATGGCACGTTCCCACCTTACGTCCAGAGAATAATTATCAACCACCAGAAGGTCTGTCCCCCCCGAGGTTTTCAGGAAATCAACAGTTTCCACGGCGTCCATCTCCCCGCGCGCTTTTAACCATTGCATATGGCTGCTTTCACGGGATGACGATTTCAAGTTTGACCCATCGTATTCCAGCAGGTGAACATGGAACCCGCTTCTTCTGACCTGATCGCTTATATTTCCCGGAAAATCACGGCAGACAAACGAAACGTCAAACATCCTCTCTCTCAATTCACCGGCTAGAGTGAGGCAACGTACAACGTGCCCGCTTCCTATTTCATGCGACGAATCAACTCTGAACACCGCCTTTTTCACATCCAAAACCCATTTTTCGAAGCCCGAATAACCATTTTGGTATGGAACTCATGGTTGCCACCAAATTTGCCAGGCCCCATCAAGACCCACCGTCACCGGCATCATCCCATTCGAAATCACCATAGGACAACTGCGCCCCGCATTTTACGCTCCTCGCCAATCGTCTTCCCAGCAACATGTGACTCATATGGGGAGCTATACCCGTGCCGGGTCTGCAGTACGTCAGCATTTCCTCCCGAAGAATTTCCCCCCTGTGCAGATCGCGAGCCGCGCAGATGCTGCGCCTGGCCACGTTACACCTGATCTTCTCGTCTCCGCTGATGGTTCTGCGCCTTGCTCCGAGGGCCTTTTCTAGGTTCCTTATATCTTCCACGAAATTGCGTGCTTCGCCGGGTTCGAGCGACATTATATGCTCGGGGCTTTTCGTTGTTTTGTCCAGGGTTATGGTTTTTTCGATCATGTTTGCGCCCAGCGCCACCGCGGCCACGTCCATTTGCCAGTGCGGGCTGTGATCGGAAAAAGCAACCGGGTAAGGAAACATTTGCCGAAGCGTCTCCAGGACCCTCAGGTTTACCCTGTCGGGATCAGCAGGGTATCCTGAAGGACAATGATTAATAATTATCCTGTCGAAGCCTGTTCCTTCAAGAAAGTCCACGGCAGCTTCTATTTCCCCCAGGGTCGCGCAACCGGTGTCGATCTGGATAGACCAGTCGTAATGGGTTGCTTTTTTCATGAGAGGGAAATGATTTATGTCCCCGGAACAGATCTTGATCGTATCGACGCCGTTTCTGCTGAGGAAATCAAGTTCTTCCTCATCGGTTGCGGTAGCAAAAAACTCCAGATTCTTTGACCTGCAATAGTCTATAAGTCTTTTCCATTCAACGGGTGAAAGCTCGCGCCTCATCAGGATTTCCTGCAGTGATTCCGTGGTTTCCCTTACCCTTCCTGTTTCTCTGTCCTCAAGGTACCTGTAAGTAAACAGGGTGCCCTTGTCGGGGACAAGCTTTCTGGCATTCACAATCTGAAACTTGACAGCGTCTGCCCCCGCTTTGCACGCAACATCCACCAGTTTTCTTGCGGTATCGAAACCGTCATGAGTCGGTCCCGCTTCAAAAACAATGTATACCGGGTAATCATCACCTATTTTCTTGTTACCAATACTAATTACCTTTCTGTTCCCGGGCATTTATCACTCCACTCTTTATAAGAAATTCAGCGAACAAGAAATCGGATTCATCGTCAATATCGATACTCCGCTGCCACGGCATCTTGTAGGCAAAAAGCGGCTCTCCGTAGTACGTGCCGGCCTTCTTAAAGGCATCTATGTCTACGATGCATATGGCGCCGTTTGCCCTGTACGCAACCGGAAGTTCATGCCTTTTCTTTCCAATGCGATGCGGAAAACACGGCTTCATGATATTGGGATTGAACTGGTCTTCCACAAGCGCTCCGAAAGGATTATGCGAAAATTCAGACACGCTCATGAGAAACTCCGCCCCCGTTTCCCTGAACATTCGGTACGATTTTCGTATGTCTTCCGCGGACCGAAAAGGCGAAGTCGGAAGAAGTATAATAAGAGTATCGAACAGGCTTCCACGATTTTCATATTCCTTTATAACGTGAAGGCAAACATCCACGACTCCGTACGGATCTTTACCCAGATAACCGGGTCTCATGAAAGGGACCCTGGCTCCCGCCCTGCGAGCGGTTTCCGCGATCCTGTCGCTATCCGTGGAAACCATTATTTCACCGCAAACCCCGGAAGCGATGGCACTTTCAATCGTGTAACAGACAAGAGGTTTGCCGGCCAACTTCTTGATATTTTTTTCCGGTAACCGCTTTGAGCCTATCTTTGCCGGTATAACGGTTAATACTTTCACGGCATACTTAATCCTTTTAGTTAACGTCACACCAAAATAACCTTTCAAATTACCGGTGAGGCGCCGCTATTTCAGTACCCCGATTTCTGCCAACAGGTGCTGCACAACTTCATCCACCTGGTCCCTCTGCATAGCCGGGAAAATTGGCAGAGACAAAATCTTCTCGTACGCTTCTTCTGCCACCGGACACAATCCTTCCGCTGTGCCAAACCTGTTTCTGTAAAACGGATGGAGGTGAACCGGGATGTAATGAACGTTAACACCGACTCCACGGGAACGAAGAGATCGAAAAAGCGATTCCCTGGAGACGTTTTCCGTATCAACAAGAATTACGAAAAGATGGTACGCATGCTCCACGTGGCTCTTAACTTCCAGAACCCTGATACCTTCAACCCGGCAAAGCACTTCTTTGTAGTGCCTTGCTAGCTCCCGGCGCTTCTCAAGGAAAAACGGCAGCTTTTTTAGCTGCGACAACCCGAGCCCGCACTGCAGGTCCGTAATTCGATAGTTAAACCCAAGATCGGTCATCTCGTATATCCATGTCGATTCCCTGCTTCGCTGATGGTGATCAGACGAAATTCCATGATTCCTGAACTTTTTTAAACGATCCGCAAAGCGATCATCATCGGTAACCACCATGCCGCCTTCGCCGGTGGTGATGTGCTTAACGGGGTGAAAACTGAAAATGGTCATATCCGCGAGGGTCCCAACGGGCTTACCCCTGTATCTGGCACCCAGAGAATGACACGCGTCAGCTATCAACAACAGGTTGTATTTTCGCGCAATCTCCCGGAGAGAATCATAGTCACAGGGGTGCCCCGCATAATCGACCGCAACTATAGCCCTGGTTTTTTCGTTTATCTTCTCTTCAACTTTCGAAGGATCTATCAACAACGTGCCGGAATCAACATCAGCAAATACCGGAACTGCTCCCTGAAAAACCACGGCATTGGCGGTAGCAACGAACGTCATGGGGGGAACTATCACTTCGTCTCCGGGACCGACACCCGCAGCATACATGGCACAATGAAGCGCCGCGGTACCATTGGATACGGCCACGGCATGTTTAACCCCGCAAAAACCGGCGACCGCCTCTTCAAACTCCAGCACTTTAGGGCCCGTGGTAAGATACTCGGACCTCAAAACCTCCACCACAACCCCTATATCATCATCGTCTATAAACTGTTTTCCGTACGGAATATTACCGCTTGCAGCCATGGTTTTATTCTTTCCCCCGGATCCGTCCCACCGAAAGGACTTAGAAAAATGAGAGGTTAATTCATCTTAATGCCCCGTGAGATGATCCTTTTGAGATCATCCACCCTGAGCCACTCTTCGTTTTCGTTGCTGGTGTAATGAAAGCCTTCCGGAACCTTTTCGGCATTCTTGTAGTTGGTACGCTCCCACCAGGAAAATTGCGGCATAATCACAAACATGCCATTATACTTGATGGTATTTCTGCCTTCTTCCTCGGTAATAAGGATCTCGTGGAGCTTTTCACCCGGACGAATGCCGATGATTTCGATTTCGCACTCAGGAGCTATGGCTCTTGCCAGGTCCACAACCCTCATGCTCGGTATGCGGGGAACAAATATTTCTCCCCCCTGCATGTGCTGCAGCGCTGATACGACCAGTTCAACCGCCTGGTCAAGGGTTATCCAGAACCTGGTCATTCTCTTGTCGGTTATGGTAATCTTGCCGTTGTTTTTCTGTTTAATGAAAAGAGGTACCACGCTTCCCCTGCTTCCGATTACGTTACCGTACCTAACACAAGAAAATCTCGGGCCATCAGGCTTGGAATAGGCATTTCCCTGAATAAATATCTTCTCCGCGCACAACTTGCTCGCACCATAGAGGTTGACAGGGTTGACCGCCTTGTCCGTACTCAGGGCCACAACCTTTTTTACCCTGGCATCTATGGCCGCATCGATTACATTTTGGGCACCGTGGATATTTGTTTTAACCGCTTCCAGAGGGTTATATTCACATGCCGGAACCTGTTTCAAGGCAGCGGCGTGAATGACAATATCAGCGCCTTCCATGGCCCTTCTCAATCTTGACACATCCCTCACATCGCCTATAAAGTACCTCATCTTTTCTTCGCCGAATTCCTGGCGCATTTCATACTGCTTGAGTTCGTCCCTGCTGTATATTCTTATCACCCTCGGTTTGTACTTCTTGAGCATCACCTTGCAGAAGTGCCTTCCGAAAGATCCGGTTCCACCCGTCAGAAGAATCGTCTGATTAGCCCAATCTATCTGCCGTGAACTCTTCCGGTTTCTTCTTAACTCCTCTTTGGCCTCGGTGATGGTTTTGTTATTTTCACGAAGAATTTCTTTAATACTTGAAAAGACGCCCATATCAGATTCAGTATAGCGGCGTTGACCACCCTTCGTTCTAACCGGGCTTACAAACTCTGAGAACTCCTTCTGCCAGTACCTGATGGTAGAAACCGGAACACCGACCTTCTCGCTTACGTCCTTAATCTTGTAGACAGCCATCTTTTACACCTGCAAACTTTATTTTTCCCTTGACTCCAATTCTCATGCGCAAAACCGAGCTTTAACTTCAACTTTAACTTTAGGAGCAAACTGTATGCCACAAGTTACTCGCAAACGTCATTCGGGAAGCTTTTAGCTAAGCCAGCGCCCGTGATTCAATACCGGCCGCTGGCAACAAGGCAGAAGAATTTCTGACTGAAAAGCAACAAATGATACATACCTCAGAATCATTAACGCGTGGCCTTGCTGTCATTTTCCGCCTGCAGGGATCATTTTCACCCGGGCAACCTCGAGCCTTTATTCACAACCACATATCCACACGGCATTTGGCACATCCCCTGTCAAATAGCCCAATCGATGATGGGTAGCAGCTGGAAATATTTTCCGTGTACCGGGAAAAATCTTATGGGTCTACGCCCATGCAGGGATCTGAATCGAAACTTGGTAACCTGTGAAACAAGGACGGCACATCTATTGCTTAACTTTTCATGATTACGCCATTTTCTTTTTGGAACCAAACCAATCTGGCCGTTTAACTACGTAATTTCTTCATCATGAAATAAGAAAAGCGAAAATTAAAAAATGGGAAAAAAGAAGAAACGTCCGCAAAAAAAGAACGCGAAGCCCGTTGTGTACTGGGTTTTAATGGAAGACCAGGTGTCTAATTTCATGGTCGACTTTCTTAAGTATATCAAGCGAACGGTTACCAGTGTTTCGGTGGAATTCCTGGTTCTTTCCTCCGACGCCAAGACGCGCCAGATAGCATCACCACTGTCACCTTCCGTTTTCGACCTGAGATTGATAAAAGAAGAGCCTTCGCTCGAAAATTTTATGAAAAAGAGAGATGCCCTTGGGGATCTCAGGTACACGGACGGGCTGGAGGTATGGAGAGCACTTCTCCTGGACGATCTGGGGGGCTCCACCGTGGTAAAGCCAATATTGAAAATCCCCGAAAAGAGGAAGATCAACGGAATCATCATACAGATACCTTCACCGGTGGGGTCGACACCTATCGTTGAAAGAACCTTCCAGGCCTTCTCAATGTATGGACGAAAAAACCACATACCGGTGCTGGGACTGGAATTCTTCCCTCTTAACATGCCCTGGACTCTGGCACCCATGTTAACCGACGGGATAATAGCAATTCGGGAAAGCTCCTACGATCATCTTTCAGAAACAATGAAGAACAAAACAAACGGGGAAGACATCTGGCTTCTCCCCAGATACCAGTCGTCCCTGCTATTTGTTGACTGCTCGCCTTACTGGCGAAACGCGCTCGACGCAATATACAATTCTCATAACAGCTACGGGATATCCCCGGAAAAAACAGTTCTGTACATCCCGCACAACGTCGCAATGATTCACGAGTACCACGTGCTTTTGAAAAATCTTGCCAGGCTGGAAGCCGACCTTCACCTGATGTTTGCGATAGGGTTCGATCAAGCACGAGGCACCTACACTCACAGGGAGATAGTGGAAGAGGTTTACGAAGAGGAACTTAAGAATATCAATTCTTATTCCTTTCACGACCTGAACAATGTCGTGGAAATAGCCATGGCGGACGCGGTAGTATCCCTCTGTGCTTCAGGAAGTACTTCTTTTGCCTCCACGTACGGAATACCGTCCATAATAGTTGATGATCGAACAACAACCGGCAGCTTTGGCATGGAAAATTACGTGGCCACGTTCGGGGAGATGGATGAGGCTGTTCGGAAAATTGTCCGGAAACACAAAAAAATAAAACCCCTGGAAGACATTCTCTCCGGGTTGGGTAATACCATTGGCTAACTTTCTTGTAATCTCAAGTCTCAAATGATACCGGGAAATGAAAAATGGATAATTTCTGGAAAAACAGAAAAGTTATATTTTTTATAGCTCTTAAACATCACACCCGTTTTCTGGTTCCCCTGGGTAAGTATCTCAATAACAGGGGTGCTAAGGTGCTCTACGTGATAGCCCAGGGCGAAAATCCCCAGGAACTGACCGCGAAGGAGTTCGGACTCGAGTACAGACACGTCTTTGACTATATAACCAGCGAAGACAAAAATGCCATTTTTGAGAATTACACCAGACAGAGAGATTACTTCTCCGAAGCTATCAGGGAGGATCCTACCCTTGCAATCCGGGAAGTAACAATTATCGACAGAACTCTGCTCGCTACAGCGAAAGAATACGTGGGATTCAGAAACCTGATTCGCAGGGAAAAACCGGATCTCTGTTTCGCCCTTCACGAGTTGAACAGGTGGGGAAAGATCCTCGGTTTTTGGGCAAAAAAATTCAATGTCGGGTACATAACACTGCAGGAAGGACTCAATTACGATTTTGCGTTCACGTACACCGGACATGTTCAATACAGTACCTTTAACCTCGTATGGGGAAAAAGGGTTCAGAAAAAACTTTCGGAATTTGAAGCGCCGGCAGACAGGATAATCCCTGTTGGAAATACTCACCTATCGGATGAAATAGAGCGCCTTGAAAGGGAAAATGCGCGGGAAAAGAAAAGGAAGCAGTACCACTGCATCAACAAGTACGTGGTGCTTCTTTTTCTTCCTCCCCATCCCCCTGAACCGGAGAAATACCTCACCATATTCGAACATTTTAAGAAAAATCCCGGGAAAAAAATAGTTTTAAAATGGCACCCCACGGCAAGAAAACCCCGTATAGCTGAATGGCTAAAAAGGATTCCACGGGAGATTCGCAAACATATTTTATCTTTTCATGGCGAAGAAAGCCCGTACGAGCTTATGGCAATGAGCGATCTGTGCGTCCTGACAGAGCCCAGCACAACCGGGCTTGAAGCAATTGCGATGGGAAAACCCCTGGTCAAGTTGAAGTTTTCATCGGTACCTAAAATGCCCTATTCCTTTGTTGAAAAGGGCGTGGCAATCCCGTTTACTCCGCAGGATTTCGCAAAAGCTCTGGAAGACAACTTCGACTTTGAGGCTGCACTGGACAGGAAAACTGTCGAAAACTACCTCAAAGAAGAGCTTGTAGACACCAAGGGTTGTGTCGAAAGAATAATATCGATAGCTCAGGATATGATAAAAGCCAGGGAAGCCGCGCTGCCACAACCTTTAAAAATCAAACAGGCCACTTCTTCCGATTGGTCAATCATTTTCCCTGTACTAAATGATCCCGCCGTCTTTCTTACCCAGCTGGAAGGAATCGTGAAGAACTCTGAAGGCCAGGGCACATACGAAGTGCTACTGCTGGAGAAAGAAAACCTCTCAAAGGAAGTATTAAACATCCTTGATAACTTGAGCGGGGACGTAAAGCGCATTCCCTGGAAAGAAAACGAATCCCTGTACGTGGCCATGAACAGGGCGGCGGAGGAAGCGCAGGGTAAAATGCTCCTTTTTGCAAATTTTGCCTTTGCTCCCGGAGAAAACTGGCTTAAGGGCATTTCCAGAGGAGTTGAAAGGTATGGACGGGAAAACATTTACGGAGGCAGAATAGCAAACCATTTCGGGAGCATCGTGCATGCGGGAGTTATACTCAATGCTAACAATTCCCCTGTATCCGCGTATAAACACCTTGATCTCAACTTTCCCTTGGCGCTGAAAGAACGTTCTTTTAAGCTCCTCGATAAGTTCATAGCATTGGAAAGAGACTTTTTTTGTCAGCTGGGTGGCCTGAGGGAAAAATGCGGCAAATATTCCTTTATGGATTTGTGCTTGAGGGCACAGAAGCTTACTGGAAAGTCCGAAGCATCAATATACCTTCCGGATGTGCTCCTGGTGATGCTCGCAGAACTTGAAACCGAACCAGGCCTTCAGGAAGCCATATCATTTTACTGCAAGTGGCACGGGGACCTCTGGGAAAATGAAGACGCACTTTATACTGCAGACAATATCACCAGGATCGAGGTACAAAAAGCCCTGCTGGAAAGGTTGAATTCGCTCAAAACCGCTGCTGCTTAAGTCAAGTATCCTTCCAGTTCGGTGTTTGTTCGCGACTCATCGTTGCCTGTATCTTCACTCCCATCTACCGATACCGGTCGGCACTCTTCATCCGGGTATCCGTTCTTGATGCAAGCAGGCAATTTTTTATTCCTGAACCTGATTTTTTTGAGTTCACTTCTAAAGTTCCTCCAAACATTGCCGATAAACTGAATGAGACGAGAAAAAATTAGGCCGGAAAGGAGGTTGAGAGAAAGAAGATCAGCTAAGGCCTGAAAGATTTGACAGGGAAGTCAACAGAAAAGAAAAATTACTCAAGGAGGAAAAATCATGGGTATAGTTATTAACACTAACGTTCCATCATTGACAGCTCAGAGGAACCTTTACAAGACACAATCATTGCTCAATCGTTCATTGCAGAGATTGTCATCCGGTCTCAGGATCAACAGCGCCAAAGATGACGCCGCCGGTCTCGCCATTTCAGACCGAATGACCGCGCAGATCAGGGGTCTGAACCAGGCTGTGAGAAACGCCAACGATGGTATTTCTCTTGCCCAGACTGCTGAGGGTGCACTTCAGGAATCAACAAACATTCTGCAGAGAATCAGGGAGCTGGCCGTTCAGGCGGCAAACGACACGAACAGCGCGTCTGACAGGGCATCCCTGCAACAGGAAGTTGCCCAGCTGCAATCCGAGTTGAACCGAATTGCGGACACTACTTCGTTCAACGGCAAAATGCTTTTTGACGGAACCTTCACCGCGCAGAAGTTTCACGTCGGAGCAGAAGCGGATCAGTACATCTCAGTAACCATAGGAAACGCCAGGGCTGACCACATCGGAAACAATACCTTGTCCGGAGACGCCAACGCCGCAGCAACCATGAACGCGGCAATCAGCGGAACAAGCAAGCAGAACAACAGGTTCTCCGCTCAGACACTTACCATATCCGGTCACCTTGGTACCGCACAGATAAGCTCCGGTACGCTTACGGATTACTCTACGGCCAAGGCAATCGCCGAGGCAGTTAACAACGTAACCAGCGAAACTGGGGTAGAAGCGTCCGCCAGAACCACTGCTACCCTTTCAAGCTTGAGTGCTGCCGGAACCGTGAGTTTCAACCTCTACGGGTCTAACTCCACTGCCGTTGCGATTTCTGCCAACGTAGCATCGACGGCAGACCTGACAGCTCTTGCTGACGAAATCAACGCCCACACGGCAAGCACCGGAATCACCGCCACAGTTGACGGCGGTACCATAACGCTGGTAAGCGAGCAGGGTTATGACATAGCCATAGAAAACTTCGCGGTCGACACAACCGCCACGGTAGATACCATAAGTTTCCAGGGTGCTAGCGACACCACGGCAGTAACCCTGAGAGAGGCCAGTAACGACAGTGGTACCGTGGGTGGTACCGTTAGCTTCTCCTCCGCGGAATCCTATTCGGTTACCACGGACAATTCAGGAACCCTATTCACCAACGCCAGCAACAGCAGCAGTCTGAGCGCGGTTTCCAGCATTGACATAGGTACGCAGAGCGGAGCCAACAGCGCGATAGATGTTGTAGACGGAGCTCTTGCCTACATTGACGACCTTCGTGCAACACTTGGTGCCGTCCAGAACAGGTTTGAATCCACCATTTCAAACCTCAAGAACGTATCGGAAAACATCTCCGCTGCCAGGTCCAGGATTATGGATGCTGACTTCGCGGAAGAAACGGCAAACCTGACAAGAGCTCAGATCCTGCAGCAGGCAGGTCTCGCGATGCTGGCCCAGGCGAACGTAACACCTCAGTCAGCCCTGACACTGCTTCAGGGATAGTTCAACCTGAGATAAACGACACTGGCCTCCGGGCCAGTGTCGCTTTCTCTGAACGCATTATCCCTACGCTTGGGGGCTGGAAATTCGAAACACCAAGACATACGGGTATCCGGGACAGACTGAGAAGATTTCTGTACGAAAGTGGTGCAGGTTTTAAGCATTAAACGAGTGTAGGGCACAAGGGAAATTATTTTAACCGGAAAGAAGAAACGGGGATTGAAAAATGGGTATTGGAGTCAGTGGTTTGATGTCGGGATTGGATACCGACGCAATAATAAGCAAGCTTATGGAGCTTGAAAGGAGGCCCATCACGCTTTTGCAAAGCCGGGAAGCAGATTTCCAGGCAAGAATATCCGCGATAGGCACACTAAAGGGTGCTTTGAGTGAATTACAATCAGCTGTAGACGCCCTTAAAGATCCCGATGCCTTCGAATCGTACTCGGCAACTTCAAGCAATACCGACATACTGACAGCGTCCGCTGACTCAGACGCACAGCCCGGAAGCTATTATATCGAAGTCACAAACCTTGCCAAGCCTCAGTACTTAAGATCATCAGCGTTCAGTTCGAGCAGTGCCGAAGTGGGAACCGGAACAATTACGATACAGGTAGGATCAGATTCTTCCGTGGATATCGAAATAGATGACGATCATAAAACGCTCTCAGGTATTGCCTCTGCCATCAATAGTGCGGACCTGGAAGTTACGGCGTCCGTGGTTGGTGACGGAAACGGGAACTATTACCTGACCCTGGCCAGCAATGAAACCGGGACAGATAATACCATCAGTTTCACCGTGAACGACGATGATGGGAATAACGATGATGCGGCGGGTCTTTCGGGTCTCTACACTGATCCTGCGAGTCATACCCTGACCGAAACCCAGGCCGCCGAAGATGCTCAACTTACCATAAACGGCATCAGCGTGGAAAGGTCTTCCAATACCATTGATGATCTTGTGGAAGGAGTAACCATCAACCTGAAGGAGGAATCTCCGGGGGATACGGTTAAGGTCGAAGTTACCAGGAACCTCAGTTCCATAACATCGAAGGTACAGGGGTTCGTCGACAAGTATAACAGTCTCGTGGATATTTTTGATCAGCTCCAGTCCTACGATTCCCAAACCAAGACCGCGGGAACGCTTCTGGGAGACAGTACGACGTCTCAGATCAGGTACAGGCTCCAGCAGATGCTTCACACGCAGGTAAGCGGCATCGCGGACGAGGTCAACGGATTAAGCAGGCTTGGCGTAGAAATCGATCGGAACGGAAAGCTCTCTTTGGACGAATCGAAACTTACCGATGCCCTTGAAAATCACTTAAGCGATGTTATCGACTTTTTTACCAAGGATGAAAATGGAGTCGAGGGAATAGCTGTTCAACTGGACGATATCTTGGACAGCTACTTGAACAACTATGACGGGTTATTGAAAGCCAAGCAGGACGGACTCCAGGCTTCTGTTGACAGGATCGAAGACCAGATCGACCGGATTAATGACAGGCTGTCTCAGAGGGAAGAGAACCTGAGACGCCAGTTCAACGCGCTGGAAGAACTGCTGGCTCAGTACCAGCAAACGTCCGGGTTTCTTGAACAGCAACTGGCATCATTAAGTCACAATGCAGGAACGAGCAAGTCCAGATAGGACGCTTCGTAACCTGTTGCGATAAAACATATAACAGATCTTCTATATTTCAAAAGGAGGAAACCAAATCATGCACAGGTCTCTCGCTCATGCATACCAGGCGTATCAGAAAGCTGAAGTTACGACACTTTCACAAGCTGAAATTATCGCACGTCTGTATCAGGCGCTGGAAAACTCCCTGCAGAAAGCAAAAAAAGCCATATTCGATGGCAAAATTGCAACAAAGGGTGAAAATATCAGTCGGGCGCTCGCAATAATCACCGAACTCGATAGCGCCCTTAACAGGAAAGAAGGCGGAGAAATTGCCAGCAACCTGGAAGCTCTGTATCACTTTTTAACAATACAAATCACCGAAGCAAATCTTAGAAACAACCCGGTGTGCCTGGAAAACGCACTAAAGGTGGTAAGACCCTTCAAGGAAGCGTGGCAGGAAATAGCAAGAAAAGGCAGTGATACTCAGGTACCAGCAACAAACAGTCACGCCGGTGAGGTAAGATGCGTGAATGCTTCGTGCTAAGAACATTATAAACGCTTAAACGATGAGGAAATAAATAGTATGAAAAATAGCAATACACGAGAAGACAAGAGCTCCGCATCCGAAAATAGGGATGAAATTGTTTCCATGTACCGGCAGTTTCTGGCGCTTACGGAAAACAGCCTCGAATGCCTGAAAGATGAAGACTATTCCAGGCTGGTTGAGCTCACTAACAAACGCTTCAAGGTGTTTCAGGCCGTATCACAAAACAGTACAGAGCCCCCTGCGGAAGTCGCTGATTATATAAGAAAAATAATAGACTGCGAAAGCAAGATAATAGAACTGGCAAGAAAGAAGAAAATAACCATCGAAAATGAGTTTAGCGCTCTAAACAATAAAGGGAAAATAGCCAGGGCATATTGTTACTAACGGTTGTCTGGCACAGGGCTTTTTATCAGATGAAAAACCGAAGTTTTTTTACAGACGAATGGAACCTTAAACCGAGGTACTGCCATGGACGTTAAAGGGATAAACAATGAATATATTCTTCCTCAGCAGGCAACCTGGCAGGAACCAGACATTAAGAAAAAGAGTGAACCTTCTGTAAAACCCATAGAGGAAAGCCAACTCGACGGGTTAAGAACATCCAGCCAGGATGACAGGGATCGCCTCGAGGAAGGAAAGTTCAGCCAGGAGCAACTTGAGCAGCTCGTTCACGAAACCAAGGACGTACTCGAGGACATTAACAAGGGGATCAGGTTTTCCATTTCCAAGGACACAGGAGACATAGTAGTACAGGTAATTAATAGGAAGACTGACGAGGTTATACGCCAGATCCCACCGGAGGAACTGCTCAAGTTAAGGACCAAGCTGAAGGAGATATGCGGGATACTTTTTGACAGGAAGGTATAGGATTCCTTGATCAAAAAGAAAAAAAGCATCTTATCGAACCGTTTAATGTTTCCCGCAATCGGAACCTACACTACACGTGTGCAAAACCTACCCGGTACAGTCTTTCACACGAAGCTGCCAGTTATATCATTGAAGATCGGGTGAGAAGTTCTTACCTGTTAAAAGAGGTGAAAGAGGATTCGTGTAGTGAGGTAACGAATCTTTCTGCACATCTTCGCACGGAGTTTCAAGATAATTTTCTTCTCCCGAGGACTTCGAATAAAACAACGCCGCTCGCGGCCATCCGGACATACTAAAGCAATAATTTAGCAAAACAATTGAAATCCA
>JALXAI010000350.1:0-1670 GCA_026992215.1 Desulfobacterales bacterium
CCCTATGTAATCTCCGGTCTTCGGAAAATCCATGAACATGAGCGGAAATGGGTACTTCTGGCAACCGGGTTCGTGGCACGTGTAACCGACCATCTCGAGGCAGATCATACCTTCCAGTTTTTCTTTTGCCTTTTTACACCTTTTTGCGTGGACCCTGCTGCCCATGTGGCGTGTCGCGAACGCAGGGGGCTCTTCCAGTGCAAAAGAGACGAATTTTACCTTCAGGTCGGTGTCGCTCTTTTGAAAAAGCCCTTTAAGTTCTCTTGCCGTCTCCAGTTGCACCGCCACCGCACTCGCGTTGTCGTCGGCTCCCACCGTTCCCACGACCGAATCGTAGTGAGCGCCTATGATATAATTGCGTGATGCGGTATTTTTGTGTTGTAAGTAAGATACGATGTTGGCTACCTGTTCGGTCCGGAATTTATATGTTTCCCTTTCCACGGGCAGCCCGATTCCCCTGTAGAACTTTTCCAGGTATTCGGCTGTCCTAGTAAGATTTCCGGGGTAGCGCACACTTCTTTCTCCGATCTCAACAGTTAGCGCTTTGAGGTGCGCCTTCAAGCGCTCTTTTGTAATTTCAATATCAATCACGCTTTGATGCTCCGTTATTAAAAAAGGTCGGATGGGTTTTTTAATAGTCTTTCAGGAATTTCTTTAAAACAATGGCTGCTGTTTGTTCATTTAAATTTTCGGTCAGTCTCAGGCACAGCATTTGCCCTTCGACGGTTCCGGTATACAGGAAACGACCGTGCAAGACGGGAGGAGTTGCCACCGGAAAACCGAGTGGAAAACACCATCTCATTTTATGGTCCTCCGCGCTTACGGAATAAATTCGACCCGGTGTTGAAAAATAGACCATTTTGCCCTGGATGGTGGGAGATGAAACATAACCCAGGGCTTTAAAGCGCCAGACCTCTTTTCCGGTTTCGGCGTCCAGCGCGTAGAGGTGCCTGTCCCTTGAACCGCAATACACGATGTTGTCTGATATGCAGGGCGTGGCGTAAACCCTGCCTTTGGTGGTGAATTCCCAGAACAGTTGACCGCTGTTCGCCAGAAGCGCGCAGATTTTATGATTTTCAGTTCCAAACACAACAAGTCCTTCCCCAACTGCCGGAAGACTTCCTATTTTGCCTGGCGCCCGGAAGTGCCAGGTACACTCTCCATCAGTGCTCCTGATCCCATAGGCAACACCCTCTTCGGATACTGCCGGAACAATGTCCTTCCAGGTGCCCGTGGCAACGTCAATTCTCCTGGCGGCGTTGAAAGTCCATAATTTCTTTCCGCTCTGACAGTCGAGAGCATACAACGTGCCTTCCAGGGTGCCCGCGAAAACCAGCGAGTTGCAACAAAGGGGCGCAGTTAAGTGCTTATCGGATCGAAAGGTCCATAAAATTCGACCGCTTCTTTTTTCGATGGCAAACATGTTCTTTCCGGAAGAAGCATAAAGCGTTTTATTGCCAAGAAACACCGGGTACCACGACTTCTGAGGGTTTCTCTTTCTCCATGATACCTGTCCCGACACGGCATCAATGGCGTACAGAGTCTGACCGCTGCCGAAATATATTTTTTTCCCGTCAGCCGCCGGGACGGTTGGCACGTTCCCGCCTCCCCTGAAAACAAAAAGAACCTCGGGATCGGCGTTCGTGTGAGGCAAATGTTCTATTATCTTC
>JALXAI010000350.1:1680-5135 GCA_026992215.1 Desulfobacterales bacterium
CTCAAGGTCCGGTTCATACTTGCGGAGCCTCTTAATCGTGTTTTTGAGTTTGTGCCTGTCTCTTGCGGCGGTTAGCTGTTCTTTCAAAAAGGCGACTGCTGCTGCCCGGAATCCGGCAGCGCGGATGAGGTCGTTCCATGCATCGAATTCCCACTTGTTGCCGGACTTCTCCAAATGCCCCCTCCTGGATGTATTTTGCTTTATTTTCACCTCTTTTTGATTGTAAAGCAATATCAAAAGAAAGCGGTTGCCTCGTCTTATCTGTACAGAAGTTGGGTTTCTCAAGTGTAGTTCATGCTGAGGTTTGTGACGCTGTGCATGAGTTATAAAACAAGGTACGAAAAAGTCTCTGAAGAAATAGCGGTTTGGGTTTTCCGTGAAATCGTATGCGGGAAATGCCCCGTTTTTTCCGACCTGGTAATGAGTTCCCGCCACATTTCAGGCAGGTATATCGGGGTAACCCGTTCCCGGAAGAGATGGGACAAATATATCGGTTGCCAGAGGAGTCTTCCTTGAAGTGGAAGCGGGCAGGACGCAGGTGGGCAAGCATTCATTGTCGCCGGACGAGCCGGAAAAAGCGGTGCGGGGCGCGGGACAAAAGGAGAATTACCAGCTTGCATCAGGATAACGTGCCTTAAAAGCGCACCTCGCAAGGCTACTACCTGAGAAACGGGTTAAACCTTTTTTCCTGTCCTATGGTTGATTTCGGAAAGGAACCATAGTTGTGGCCCGGGTAAACAATGGTATCGTCAGGGAGTACAAGCAATTTTGTCCGTATTGAATTGAGTAACGTGTTCATGGATCCGCCGGGGAGATCCGTTCTGCCAATACTTCCAACGAAAAGTGTATCTCCGGTAATTACATGTCCTGGAGTGTAAAGGCACATTCCGCCCGGGGTATGACCCGGTGTATGGATAACCTGAAGTGCTTCGTTTCCGAATTCTATTGTTTCTCCATCACTCACGGTAATGTCGGCGGGCGGTGATGCTTCGCAGTTAAACAGTTGGAGAATAAAAGGCGAAGGGTTGGCGAGCCTCTCTGCGTCGTCTTCGTGAATAACTATCCGCGCGCCTGTTTTCTCCTTCAGTTCGCGATTGCCTCCGCAGTGGTCCGCATGACAATGCGTGTTAACAATGTATTTTATGTTTTTTATCCCTCTTCTTTCGGCTGTCCTGAGAATCCTGTCGACTTCATCGGCGGGATCGACGATTATTCCTTCACCGGCCTCCTCACATCCGATTATGTACGCGAAAACTGCAAAATTGCCCACTTCAAGTTGTTCGATTATCATGGCTACTCCTTCCGGTTTCCTCGTGTGGTGTGTCAAAGTATCAAAATGAGCGGCACGGGTAAAGGAAATTTATCCCGCTGCTTCCCGTGACCTTGCCGGTATCCGGTATAGAAAGGCAAAAGTTAAATCCGTGACCGAGGTGACAAAAAGAATAACAAAAATGTTGCGGCGACAACGGGAATAACAAAACATAGGTGAACGGAATGAAAGAAAATGATATCATGAGAACGCAATTTGAGATCGACAGATGAAGTTGCTTTTCGGGATTGGAGCTGCTGTTATGGATGACGATGGCATGCACTACGAAGGCTTAATTATCAGACCACCCAGCGAAGCGAACAGCATATTGTTGCAGGTAACTCTGGGCTGTTCTCACAACAAGTGTACTTTTTGCGGCAGTTACAAGGATAAGCGCTTCACGATTAAAGATGAAAATACGATACTAAGCGATATTCAGTTTGCCGCAAGGTATATGAAAAATCAGCACAGGCTCTTTTTGATCGATGGGGACGCGCTTATTATACCGCAGAAAAAACTCGTGTGGATACTCGAAAAGATACGCGAGCATCTCCCGTGGGTCAGGCGTGTGGGCACCTATGCCAATGCCAAGAGCATCAGGATGAAAAGCGAAGAAGATCTGCTGGAACTTCGGGAAAAAGGCCTTGGGATCATATACTTGGGAGTGGAAAGCGGAGATAATGAAGTTTTAAAGAGGGTTCGAAAGGGAACATCCGCAAAGAACTTGCTCATCCAGGGGAAAAAGGTCAAGAAAGCGGGGATTAAGCTTTCGGTAACAGTCCTTTTGGGCATTGCGGGAAAAGAAGGTTCTGTCAAGCATGCGCGGGCAACAGGGAAGCTATTGAGTGAAATGGAGCCCGATTACGTGGGTGCGTTAACAGTGATGATTATACCTGGCACCCCTCTCGCGGAAGATGCGGCTGCCGGTCGTTTCGAACTGATGGACGAACGAGAGATTCTGCTCGAGCTGAGAGAGATGTTTGCTGCTACCAACATGAGGCGCGGGCTTTTCATGGCGAACCATGCGTCTAATTATCTTCCCATCAAGGCAAGGATGCCCAGGGATAAAGAGAGGGTTCTTTCACTTATAGACGCTGCGCTACGAGGTGAAGTCGCTCTCAAGCCCGAATGGCTGAGGACGCTTTGAGATTTCGTTGTTGGATACCCTGCTATGGTTTTTCTTTGTGCAGCGCCGGTGTATTTTTTGGGATGCGTGGGTTGCCGGCTGCAGATCCCGGGTGAACACAACATCTTTATCGTGGTCTTGACAAGTAGATTTTGCAGTGATACTTGTTAGACATTCCATGTGGGCCCTCGTAGCTCAGGAGGATAGAGCGCCGGATTCCTAATCCGGGTGCCGCAGGTTCGAGTCCTGCCGAGGGCATCATTGAAATCAAGGGGTTAGGTGGAATTGCTTAACCCCTTAATTTATTGACGTGAAAATAACGTGAAAAATTTCAGATCGTTTCACGCGCTTTTCACGTCTTTCACGTGCAGGCAAAATTGCTTCAATTCTGCCAATCGCCATTTCAAAATTCCGCTTAACGCCACCACCGGGGGGCAGGGGCATCCCGGCATGACAAATCGTACATGTGCAAACCGCTCACCAGGTCGACGCAATTTTTTGGAAAGGTTTATCATCATGTAAACGCAACAGGCGCTTCTTAGCTTCTATTGCAATGTAATCAGTGTCACCTCGTTTCAATTCTGTTCGGCAATGCTGCAAGATTCAAGCAGCTTTTCGCTTACCGGGTATTATCGGGGAAAGAAAGTTGCGTCAATCATGTCGCCGTGTATCAGGGAACTTGAATTTCAGATTTTTATTAGAACCCAAGGAGGGTTGCACTTCTTTTCTTTCAGTATTCTTTAAGGCCCTTACAAGTCACTAAAAACATCTTGCAGGCAAGCTTAGGTTCTCATTAACACTTCTTTTGATAATGCCACATCAACGATTTCGTTCTTCATCTTTTGGTCAAACAATATGACCATGAATTGGATCCCACAAAAGCCTATAAAGGACCCACCCGCAGTAGCTGCGTTAAGTCCTTATGGAGTAACGTCTTCGACGCATTATATCGAGCATCCCATCCAATAATTTACTCTTTGACATGGGCTCCCACTACATGGTATGCGGAATGTAATTCTA
>JALXAI010000351.1 GCA_026992215.1 Desulfobacterales bacterium
GAAGTGTTTTCTGGATCTGGAATCTCGTTAGACCGGTTATAAAGCCCGGGCTCACGGAAACGGTTGGGTAGCCGCATAAGATCACGCTTGAAAAATTTTCATACTGGTCGAGACCGATTCCGGGGGGGATGCAAAAAGAAGCTTTTTTTACAGGGTTTCCTGTGTTACTTTGGGGCGAAAGACCGGGTGGTCGGAGCTGGCTTAGCTTGGATGGCATAGTATTTTGGAACGGGTTAACGTGGAAACGGTGGTATGAGGGACAATGAAGGATCTCAAGACGCAGGGAGGAGTAGAGGAAGGGAATCCCTGCCGAGATGGCCGAGCGAATACAAAGACTGCTAACGAACTGGTTAGGGGTATCGGTTGCTGATGCAGGCGAAAAAAGAATTCTGTTCTTATTTTGGTACGCGAGCTTATACACCCGGCCCGCTTGTTGGCTTTTCCCGGAGATTCTGGAGCCTTGATAATCCTTTCTCGTGTTCTTCTTATTTTTCTCGGAAACTTAAGGCTGTCTGAGTTGCTATGTGCGGAATAGTTGGCTTTACTGGGGAAAGGAACCAGGAACTTCTGAAAAGGATGGCGGATACCATTTTTCATCGGGGACCTGACCAGGGAGGGTTTTATTCGGACGGTTCCGTCAATCTTGGAATCAGGCGGTTGTGTATCGTGGATGTAGAGTCCGGGAAACAGCCCATGTGCAACGAGGACGGATCAATATGGGTTGTTTTCAACGGGGAGATATACAACCATGGTGAGCTCAGGAAAAAGCTGGAAGACAAAGGTCATGTATTTAGGACGGATCACAGCGACACCGAAGTCATAGTTCATTTGTACGAGGAGTACGGGGAATACTGGCCACGGCATGTAAACGGAATGTTTGGCCTCGCGATATGGGATTCGAGAAAAGATCTGCTAATGCTTTACAGGGATAGAATAGGCAAGAAACCGCTTTATTATGCCGAACTGAATGGTCAGTTAGTGTTTTCTTCCGAGATAAAAGCACTGCTTAAACATCCCGGTATTTCCAGCGAACCCGATTACCAGGCTCTTTACCATTATTTCGGGCTTAAACACATAAGTGCTCCCAGAACAGCATTTGAACAGATCAAGCAACTTTTGCCCGGGCACCTGTTGAAGTGGACAGTCGATGGAATCACGGCAAAGTCTTACTGGAAGGTAGACTTTGGGTCACCGATGACCGATATCACCGAGGAAGAAGCTTCTGAACACCTGCTTTACCTGCTTGAGGACGCTGTAAAGATACGGATGCAGTGCGACGTGCCTTTCGGTGCCTACCTCTCCGGAGGGGTTGATTCTACCTCGGTTGTTGCTCTAATGCGAAAACATCATTACAACCCGGTGATAACCTTTTGCTTGGGGTATAGAGATAGGGCTGAGGGCCAGTTTTATGGGAAATACCAGGATCTCTATTACGCGCGCATGATGGCCCAGAGATTGAAAACGGCACATTATGAGGAGATTATCAGTGCCAGGGATTTCGCGGAAGGAATGCCAGAAGTGATCCGGGCCTTTGACGAGCCGTTTTCAGGGACTGTTTCCACCTATTACCTTTCTTCCCTAGTCAAGAGGCATGTCAAAGTAGCGCTCTCTGGTGACGGGGCAGATGAGCTCTTTGGAAGCTATCTTGCCCATCGCCTGGCTTTCCCTATAGAGAGATACCTGGAACTGACAAAAAACCGGAAAACGGCATGGGAAGACTTAAATGAGGATGAAAAGAGAGAGCTTTTCCCCTTCAATACGCCGGAACAGTTTTCCTTCCTCCAGCGTATCGCCTCGAGGAGCCTTGCCGAGTGGCGGGAGAGGCTTTCAGTATTTTCTCATGCGGAAAGGAAAAACTTATTGTCGCGGGAATTTTTGGAAGCTGCCGGGTGGCCGGAAGAGAACAGTGTTTATGCATGTCTTGAGAAAGACCTGACGGCCAATGATGCCTTGAACAGGGTTTTGGAGATGGATCAGAAAGAACTTTTGCCCAATCAGGTGCTGCCGTTTGTGGATCGGCTGTCCATGGCGCATTCTGTCGAGGTTCGCTGTCCATACCTTGACTATCGGATAGTGGAATTTGCAAACAGTCTTCCAGGGGAACTTAAGATAAAAAACAAGACAGTAAAATACATCCAGAAGAAGGCAATGAAAAGAGTGCTTCCCCAGGAGCTACTCGAAAGACCCAAAGAGGGATTTGTGCAGCCCATCTATACCTGGATGCATGGCAGCTTGAGAAAGTGGGTGGAAGACAAATTGGATTCGTTGCCGCGGGAAATTTTCAATTTAAAATACGTTGAAAATCTAAAGCGGGAATTTCAATCCGGGAAACAATATTTAAATGCCAAGATCTGGAATCTCGTATGTTTCAATATATGGTTCGAAGGGATCGATAGGAAATGAAAGTATGTCTTTTTGGATTAACGGGATTTGGAAATAGCACCTTGAATGGAT
The DNA here is from genome assembly GCA_026992215.1 of Desulfobacterales bacterium. Lineage (GTDB taxonomy): Bacteria > Desulfobacterota > Syntrophobacteria > B119-G9 > B119-G9 > B119-G9. Next base: position 2,455 of record JALXAI010000351.1, read on the forward strand.
TGATAAATCTACCTTTTGTGACAGATATACTTGTAATTACTCGAAAAGAGAAACATAGATTCCCTTATTACGATTGTATCTCTCTCGAAGAAATGTGTGTGCAAAGGAATATAAATGTTTGCTTTAATCAGGAGTTAAATTCTGATGAGTGTCATAGAAAAATAGTTAATTTTCTACCTGAAATAATCTTGGTTGCTACATTTCATCAGAGGATACCTCAAAGAATTATAGATATCCCTAGGATGGGGGCAGTAAATATTCATCCTTCATTGCTTCCGGCATATCGCGGTCCAACTCCAACAAATTGGGTGATAATTAATGGTGAAAGCGAAACAGGTATTACATTTCATTTCGTTACTGATGAGTTTGACATGGGGGACATTTTGTATCAAAAGAAAGTGTCAATAGATGGATTATCTGACGGAAAACTGAGAGAAAAATTAGCAGGAGTAGCGGGTGCAGAAGTGGGGAAATTCCTATGGAAGTACATGAACAATAGGCTCGAACCTAAACGCCAAAATAAAAAGGAGGGTAGTTACTTCCCCAACGTGAGATCAAGAAAAGGTATTGCAATGCTAAAATCCGGACATTACAATAGGGAAGACGTGATAAGGGGATTAACACCATTTCCCGGTGTTGGGATTTTAGAATAGGGTTTTTTATGGGATACAAGAGCGAAATTTCTAAAGCTACCAGGATAACTGAAGCCGAGGGCTTCCCCGAGGTGATCTTGATTGACAATTTCAATGCGTGTAATCTGCGATGTTCCATGTGTGATCACAAAAACATGAGAAAATACCGTCGCATTCAGCTTATGTCGATGACCCTTTACAGGAAACTTATAGATGAAATAGCCGAAAAGAGACCTGATGCGAGGGTTTGGGAGATTTTTTTCGGGGAACCCTTCCTTTGCAAGGATATGCCAGAGAGAATCAAGTATGCAAAGGAGAAAGGGCTGACTGATGTGGTGTTAAATTCTAACGGAGTACTAATGACCGGGGAAAAGGCGAGGGCGGTTATCGAGGCAGGCCTTGATGCCCTCTACGTGGGCATTGACGCCGCTACGGAAGAAACTTACAGGAAGATCAGGATTGGTGGAGATTTTAACCGTGCCGTGAAAAATGTCCTGGGGTATCGGGACTTATTGCAAAAATACGGAAGAGGCGGGCAGAGATTATTTGTCCAGTTTGTTGTAAGTGACATCAACGAACATGAAGTGGAAAGCTTTAGTGAGTTTTGGCTCAAAGAGGGAATCAACGTGAAGGTGCGCCCGAAGGTGAGCTGGGCGGGTCTGGTGGATGCCAGGAACCTGAAAGATAACAGGCTGGTTGACAGGAAGCCGTGTTACTGGCTTATGAGAACAATAAATATCTGCGCCAACGGGGACGTTGCATTGTGTTCTGTGGATGTTCATTGCAGGGTGAAATGTGGAAACGCCAATGAAAGCAGTATAAGAGAGTTGTGGGAAGGAAAATTAAAAGAATACCGCAAGATGCATAACGACGGCAGATTTGCTGATCTCCCCGCGATGTGCAGGGAGTGCTCGGACTGGCAGTCGGCCTACGCTGATTACCTTCTGGCGGATACCTCCTAGCGCGTCAAGGGGTGTAGCCCGTTACTCTGCATCGCTTTACCGCCTTTTGGGGAGTACCCCCGCCTTGAAACCACCACACAGGGTGTTTGGATAAGGGTTTGGAGAAGGAGACACATGGAAAATCAGGAAACTAATATGCCAAGACATGTTCAGGAGAAATACGGGCTCCGGGAAGAAGCCAAAGAATTCCCGATGATGGTGGTACTTTCGTTTGTGTACGTTTGTAATGCCCGTTGTCCCAACTGTCCGTACAATAATTCGGATATTAGGGAAAGGTACAGGGATGCTGCCTTTATGTCCGAAGAAATATTTAAAAGAATTGCTGATGAGTGTGGTGAATACGGGGCCTACCTGAGGATATCAGGAGGAGGAGAGCCCATGCTCCATCCCCGTGCCGTGGAACTGCTGGTGTACGGCAAGAAAAAGGGTTCCAGGATAGGCCTGATAACGAACGGATCAAGGTTCGACCGTGATTCTCTCACCGGTCTTATCGAGTCTGGTATCGATGTAATAGAATTCAGTGTTGACGCCGGGGACGAGCAAACCTATGGCTGGGCGAGACCGGGGCTAGACTGGAAGAAACTCAACGAAAATGTGCAACTTGCCGTGCAAATCAGGGACAATTTGAAAGCTGAAACGAAGATCATTGCCAGTGTGATAAATCAGATTGGGGTTGATGTTGAGGCGGCGGAAAAATACTGGAGTAAAATCGTGGACAAGGTTCAGATCAGAAAATACCTGACCTGGTCGTATAATGAAGACAGATCCGCGGATCCCACCCCGTATCTCCCTCCCGAGGAAAGAATACCATGCCCCTGGCTTTTTGAAAGGTTGAATATTGATTCCAGGGGCGATGTCACTCTCTGCGGCGAAGATATTGCCTTCAATGAAAAATTTGCAAACGTGATGGAACGTTCCATCAAGGATATCTGGAACGGTGCCGAGTTTACCTATTTCAGGGACAAGCATCTTTCCGGGCATGGTGATGATATTCCCATCTGCAAGAGGTGTCCTGACTGGCAGTACCGGTCATGGCAGTATAACTACTGGAAAGTTCTGAAAGATGCGGAACAGGCCAAAAAAG
>JALXAI010000352.1 GCA_026992215.1 Desulfobacterales bacterium
CGGGCCCGTGGTAGCAGGTGACGTTTGGAGACTTCACTATGTCGTTATCTGTGTATTGTGCGTGCTTGCCGTGGCTGCCGGCCCATATTTGAGCTCGTTGATCGGCCAAAACCAGACGTTGCAGAACCTGGCATCGGTACAGGAGGGGATAGTGGAAACGGGGAAAGTGCATTATGCCATGGCATCTGTGGGAAAAAGTATTTTTTATACACGAGGTAAGAAGCGGGAAATTTCGTACGTTCAAGTGAAGGCCGTCCTTAAAAAGAGTCCCGAGGATCCGGAAAAAGCGGCCAATGAAATTGCAGCCATCGTACTGGCGCGTTATCCCCGGATAGGCGCCAAGAACAGTCTTTCGATAGTGCTGATATACGGCTATGATATCGGTATAGCCCAGTCCTGGCGCAGCTACGTTTACTCCAGGACCGCGGGAGAGTGGCAAAAGATTTTACATGCAACCACGCTATGATATAATTTAGAGAAAATTCACGATAATGTTTCCATAATTTCAGAAAGGACAAAAAAGTGAAACGCAAAGGTTTGGTGTTCGGCTTGATAGGTCTTTTTATATTTTTCGGCATTTTACTCGGGAGCATAGCGTGGGTTAGCTCGATTAAATCCAGGAAAACCATTATCAGCATCGGAAACAAAATCGGGGTTGTGGAAATACGCGGTTTAATTGCCGATTCCAAGCCAATCCTGAAGGTGTTAGACGAATACAAGAAAAACTCTTCCATCAAGGGTATCCTTCTCAGGATAGAATCCCCGGGAGGTGGAGTGGGGCCATCACAGGAGATCTACCGGGAGGTCGTTCGGGTGGGTAAAAGAAAACCGGTACTTGCTTCGCTGGGAGGAATAGCAGCTTCAGGCGGTTACTATATCGCTTCGGGAGCAAAGAAAATTATTGCTAACCCGGGAACATTGACAGGGAGTATAGGAGTAATAATTAATTTTGGCAACTTTACCGAGCTCTTTAAAAAAATCGGTTACAAGCCCATAACAATCAAGAGTGGCAAATTTAAGGATATCGGAAATCCCGGGCGAGAAATGAAGCCCGAGGAGAAAGAGTACCTTGAAAAACTTGTAAAGAATGTTCATGAGCAATTTGTACGCGACGTAGCCAAAGGTCGCAAGCTTCCATTGGAAAAGGTACAAAAGATAGCGGACGGGAGAGTTTTCACCGGTCAACAGGCGAGGGAATTAGGCCTGGTCGATGATCTGGGTAATTTCCAGGACGCCGTGAATGAACTGGCCAGGATGGCAGGAATCAAAGGGGAGCCAAAACTTGTCTACCCCACACCGAAGCGACGGGGGTTGCTGGATGTATTATTCGAAGGCGAGATTAAAAAATGGTTCGAAGAGCAGTTTGAAGGAAACCTGATGCCGCTCCGCTACGAGTTTGTTCTCCCGGACGTCAAGCAATAACGAAATCTCCGAAGTGCTTCCGTCCGAACTTGAGACGGCTCAAGGTGTCGAATCTCTACATCGGATCTCGACAACCCGGACGCCCATGCCCCTTACATACTGACCGTATTAATTAATGTGCCCTAACTTACTTATTTCCCGGGTCCCTCAATTTCAAAATGTTCGACATGAATTACCTCTCCATTTGCTGTTTGGCTGGAAATGGGTAAGAGGATTGAAAAAACAAGAGGAATAAGATTATTTAACCGCAGACGAACACAGACGAACACAGACATCTTTGCTCGGGCGACTTTGCCCGACCAAAGAAAGCTATCGCTTCGCGATAACGGCTTATTGATACCCGGGCACAAGCGAGATGTTCCGATTTGCGGAAAGCGAGTATTCGAGTTGACGATTTGGGGGAAGTAGCGGAAAGGCGTTTTTGCATTGCACGAAGTGCAAGGCATCAGCCGGCGGACAGGTCGTCCGCAGGCTGGTCTGCGCATGTCTGCGTCTGTCTGCGGTTGATTTAAAAGGTGATACAATATCATATAACCGCATTAATTGATGTAGCATAACAACTTGTTCTCCCGGTGCTTTATTTTCAAAATCTTCGGCGCGAATCAACTCTTTTGGGAACTATGCGACAACCTTTCTAGGAATATCTAAGAATATTATACTAAATACTGGGATTATAACCGCCTTCTTTCGCCGGCTAAAACGGATACACAAGTAAGCTTGGGCTAACAAAGCTTCTGTCTATCTCCAGGATCAAAATGACCCGTAAATACACTGCAATCATAATCCATTCAGCTTGCGCATCAGAATGTGAAAAATCGAGTCCGGGAATAATCGCGCTGATAAATCTTTTACCAGGTTACTTTCTGTGCCGCCTCCCACACCCAAAATAGTTATTGCCGTTAGCGGTTGCAGACGCCCATATGCTCCGTAGCATGAGAAGACAGGTATCAGCCAGGTTATTGCCGGCCCTTGCAGATATTCGCCATAGCCTCCATAAATGAGGTATTATTCCGTGGTTGGAGAAGGCCTCTTTAAAAACCATGGCGGCCCGTACATGGCCATGTGCGTCGGTAATGTCATCCAGGTTGAATAAGAACTCGTCCGAAAGACGATCCGTGATGCAGCGAATGGCAACAAAAGGGACATTTAAGCCCTCGCAAAACTTCGCGTAATGATACGTCTCAAGATCAACCACCGCCCTTCTGTCCCTGAGAAGAAAAAGCCTCGATAGTTTTTTTTTCAGTGTCATTTTGGGCACGGTAACGCATGTCGCCTTGTGAATGACGTGATCACTGGCTGATTTCGGAAACAGTGACCTTCCCTCACCCAGACGCATCACCTTACACGAGGGCCATGAAACGGATTCGGTCACCAGCACAACATCCCCCAGCTCAAAGCCTTCCGAAAGGGCGCCGGCAAATCCAATGTTGATTACCAGCTCCGGCCTGACCACCTTATCTAAAAAGCGAAGTACCCTGGCAGCATTCCACAAGCCCATACCCGCCCGAACGAAAAAAATTCTCCTCCTGCCCGTTTTTGCAAGGTAATAGAGCTGTTTCCGATGAACGTGAATTTTACTTGCATGAAGGCGGGTACACAACGGCGCCAGCTCTTCTCTCAAGGCGGCTGTCACGGCCACTGTTTGAAATTCGCGAAAAGGGACCTGGAGTGTATCAATCATTTAATCTGAGCGGAGACCGGACAGAATTTTCTTTGCTTTTTCTATGTCATGGCTGATTTGCGTGGCCAGCTCATCGGGGCTCGAGAATTTCTTCTCGGGTCTCAGCCTTTCAATCAGCCGCACCGTAATTTCTTTTCCGTAAAGTTCTTCTGAAAAATCAAATATGTGAGTCTCAAGAGAGAGAGACTCATCACCGAAGGTGGGATTATAACCAATGTTGGCCGCCCCTCCGTATGTCTTACCGTCAACTATCACCTCAACAGCATATACTCCGGTCTGCGGGCAGAGCTTGTCTTCCATCCGTATGTTTGCCGTGGGAAATCCGAGTAAACGTCCTCCGCGATCACGCCCCTTGACCACCTTCCCTACTATTTCGTACTTCCTCCCAAGAAGTTTTTCCGCCTTTTTCAAATCACCCTCTGTCACACACTTTCTTACCATGGTGCTGCTGACTATCATCCCGTTAACTTTTATGGAGTCGAGAACATCCACTTCGAACCCCAGCCTTTCCCCCTCTTTTTTGAGAAAATTAATGTCTCCTTCCCGGTTCCGCCCGAATTGATAGTCCCATCCAACTACGATGACTTTAAGCCCCATCTTCTTCCACAGGATTTCCTCGACGAATTCTCGAGCACTCATCAGAGCGAATTCCCTCGTGAAATTCACGGTGATAACCACATCAATGCCACATTGCTCGATAAGCTTCATCTTGTGCTTATGGCACGTTATCACCGGTGGGCCGTTGTTTTCGGGTCGCAAAACCTTAAGGGGATGAGGATAAAAAGTCATGACGATGGCTTCACCATCTATCTCCTTTGCCCGCTTCAAAACATGCTTGAACAACTGCTGGTGTCCAAGGTGTACTCCGTCGAAATTTCCGATGGTAAGCACTGGGTTCTTGAATGGTTCGGTTATGTTTTCGAGGCCATCGATGATTTTCATATCCTCCGGTTGCCCTCCTCATCCAACTTGTCACTTGACAAAAAAACCAGAATAAAATACTTTATAGGAGACCTGTTTGCAACATGTTTTTAACGGGCAGGTGCCGAAGTGGCGGAACTGGTAGACGCGCTAGGTTCAGGGTCTAGTGGGGGTTGCCCCGTGGGAGTTCGAGTCTCCCCTTCGGCACCATTTTTTTAGGGAAACCCTGATAAATGAGCCATTCCCCTAGCGAAGCGGTTCCATTGGGTATTAAAAACCAGCCTCTCTTTTCCCAAAACCCATGAATGTATTCGAATCTCCTCCCAGCCACAATGTACATGAATTGCATTGCACCAACAAAGATAAGCCACTCCCCACCACGTTTTCATGCAAATCAATTTTACCGAAAGAGTGTTACACTGCTAGAGAAAAAGCCGGTGAAGTTCCTAATTGAGGAGCAAGCAAACGATGAAAACAGAAACTGAAATCAAATTGCCAGGCCCGGAGGCATTGCGTGGAAATCCGGGATCTATTGATACAAAACACTTTATAGCACTTGTTCAAAGAGAGAGGTCTGACTATACATAAAAGCCAAAATACTGGGTGCCGCCCCTTTTTAATGGCATATCAAAATGGTATACTTTCTTTGTCAGCTGTCAGGAAAAATGCATAAAAGGAGGAAAAAATGAAAAATCGTAGAGACTTCTTAAAATCGGGTTTGGCTGTTTCGGGAGCCGTACTGGCGACGAAAATTGTTCCGGCCTTTGCGGCTGACTCTCAATTTCCGAAAGGTACTATTTACACGAAAGACAGTCCCGGCAGATGGGCAAAAAAAGTAGCCAGCCACAGTCCCATGGTTACGATCCAAGGGAATCAGGTAACAATAGAAACAAGGCATGGTATGTCTGAAAAGCATTATATCGTGAAACACACGTTGGTATCAGGTGATCGAAAAGTTCTTGGAGAAAGAACATTCTATTCTTCGGATAAGAGAGCAGTTTCGGTGTTCAAAATCGAAGGCAAGCATCGCGTGCTTTACGCTACGAGTTTTTGCAATAAGCACGATCTGTGGGTTACCGAATTTACAATGTAAAGGAATCTCTGGTT
>JALXAI010000353.1 GCA_026992215.1 Desulfobacterales bacterium
TTCCGGTTATCCTGATAATAGACGCAACCAAAATGACCAGAACTGCTGCAGCCGTGGTAAAAGGCTGCCAGGTTCTTGATCCCGAGGTAACCATTGCAGGGGTTATTCTCAACAGGGTAGCGAATCCTAGGCACAAATCGGTATTAAAGGAAGCCATCGAAGAATACTGCGGTGTCGAAGTAATTGGAGCCGTTCCCAAGATCAGGAACCAGGAATTTCCGGAAAGGCACATGGGACTTGTCACCTCCCTTGAGCACGGCAAGATCCACAGTTCCATTTCGAAAATGGAAAAGATAGTTTCTGAAAACGTGGATATAGACAGGCTCCTGGAGATAGCCCGCAGTGCTCAAATCTTTTACACTTCAAGAGAATCCCAGGTAAAGTACCTCAAGACTTCTCACTACAGTTCCCTGCGCATCGGTGTCGTCCAGGACTCGGCATTCCAGTTCTATTACCCCGAAAACCTGGAAGCCTTAAGCAGAAACGGGGCAAGGATTGTTCCCGTCACCGCTTTGAAGGACAGGTGCTTACCTTCCGAACTGGATGCACTTTATATCGGCGGTGGCTTTCCCGAAACGCATGCCCGGGCCTTGAGCAACAACGATACGTTCAGGAAATCCGTGAAAAAGGCCGTAGACGAGGGGTTGCCCGTTTATGCCGAATGCGGTGGGTTGATGTTTTTAACGCAAGCGGTTGTCTGGAAGGGTTCAAAGTTCCCCATGGCCGGCGTTATTCCGGCAGTGGCATTGATGGAGAAAAAACCTCAGGGACACGGATACACTGTGCTTGAAGTTACCGCGAACAATCCGTTCTTCCCGACCGGCTTAAAATTAAGGGGGCACGAATTCCACTATTCAAGGCTGGTCGAGCTCAAAAAAGAAAAAATAGACTTGATATTTACGCTGAAAAGAGGTACAGGTATTGGGGATGGAAGGGATGGGATAAGGGTGAAAAACGCCCTGGCGACCTATACTCACCTCCATGCCAGGAGTTCCCCGGTTTGGGCAGATTCTTTCTTAGAGGCAGCAAGCAGGTATCACTTGAGAAAAAAACCACGCGGTATTCTCAAGGATATCAAATTGACAGCGAGAGAGATTAGGCTAAACTTAACTTAAACTTTTTCAATCAACTAACACTATCAGGAGGTAGGAAAACATGCCAACAGTTGAGTACAAAGGAAAAACATTCAATGTTGACGAGGATGGTTTCATCGACAGCTTTGATAATTGGTGTCCGGAGTGGGTTGAATATGTAAAAGAATCCGAGGGAATCCAGGAATTGACGGAAGAACACTGGAAAGTAATCCATATGCTTCAGGACTATTACAAGAAACATGGTATTGCTCCAATGGTAAGGATTCTTACCAAGGTTACAGGCTACAAGCTTAAGAAGATTTACGAGCTGTTTCCGTCCGGACCCGGGAAAGGCGCATGTAAAATGGCCGGCCTTCCCAAGCCCACAGGCTGCGTCTAGTCCGATCACCAGCGGACAACGTGCTGGTAGAAAACAGTGTCTTTTCAGGGGATGGCAGACATACTTCCATCCCCTTCTTATTTTTTTATTCGTCAATACCCTGGTGTTTCAGCTGCCTGCTTGTAACTGGCTTTCACAGGAATTGGGAGCCATTGCCGGTTTTCAATACCCGCCAGGTCTTCCATAGGTTCCTTTGCATCGGTTACTCCAAAAAGTGTTGACAGCAAGAAAGTTTTAGCTTAAATGTTTTGCAAGACACTGAGAGATTCGGATAGTCTTTGTTGTTTTAAGGTTGGATCGTGGCTTCTAGTGAGCCTTCATAATGATTCTCTCGCATCATTAATAACTCAATAGGAGGTGGAAAACAAAATGTGGCAAGTTTCTGTTGACAAAGACAAGTGCGTAGGCGATGGCGAATGTGTAGATGTTTGCCCGGTTGACGTTTGGGAATTGGTTGACGGCAAAGCTGAACCCGTAAACGCGGAAGAATGCCTCGGGTGCGAAAGCTGTGTTGAGGTCTGTGAACAGGAGGCAATCACGGTTGAAGAGGTGTAAAAGAGTTCAATTTCGACACTGACCATCAAGTACCGCAGGATAAAAACCAGAGCCCGGCTCTGGTTTTTTTTGTTTATTCTTTTTAATGCAGTAAACCTTACCTCTATTCGTTCGTCTTAAACGAGTAAAAGAGGCGAATACGGCAAACTTACAGTGGAGAATAACTACTTGGCTCGGGGACAGGCAACGGACAGGCCGGTGAAAGAGGAACGTCAGAGTTGCGGTGGCTTTAGTGCTATTTCCGATGAACGACTCGTTAAAATGACACTCAACGGAACACCTGAAGCCTTTGATGTACTGGTACAAAGGTATCAAAAGAAAGCACTTGCTCTTGCTTTAAACATGACTGGAGGAAACCTGGAAGACGCGCGCGACATTACCCAGGATGTGTTTGTGAAAGTGTATAAGTCACTTAAATCATTCCGATTCAAATCCCTTTTTTCCACCTGGTTTTACAGAACCCTGATAAATCAATGCCATGATTTTAATCGCCGCAAGCGATTGAAAAACCTGATATTCAAAAGGCTCGATTTCGTTTTTAAACCGAGAAAAAACGAGAAAGATCGCGAGGAAGAATGGATCGACCCTCTGAAAACCAGCGATCCCCAAAAAGAACTCGAAAGAAATGAAATAGGCATGATAATAAAAAAGGCTGTGAATCAACTCCCCGACGGGCAAAGAAAAGTGTTTATTTTGAAAAATTACCTTGATATGAATATTAACCAGATAGCCGAAATCACCGGAATGGCGCCGGGTACGGTAAAAAGCCACCTGTTTCGGGCCACGAGAAAACTGCGGGAAAGCGTCGGCCCGGTGCTCGGTATGTGAAAAACCATGCAAGGAAAAAGAGGCTGTAAAATGAAAAAAGAAAGGGTATGTGAGCATTTCTCGGAAGATTTACTGCTGCTCGCATACGATGAACTGGACGAAACCAGGAAAAAGGAACTCGAAAAGCATCTGGAAGAATGCCCTCGCTGTCAAACAGAACTATCCAGGTTAAGGCTTTTAAAGAAAGAAGTCAAAAACAGTGCCAAGGTGGACGGACTTCCAGAACTTTTCTGGGAAAAAAACCTGGAATCCATCAGGGAACGGGTTTCCACGGAAAGGACCCGCAAAGCATGGTACCCGAAATTTGCCGCTTCCCTGGTCGCGGCATGTATTGTTATCATCGCGCTCGTGGTGGGAACCGGCATGAAAAAAACATCGCTTAAGGAGCAAAAACAGGCGGTAAGTTCAAGTATATCGAACGTTTCAAGGGCCGAAACCGACGATAGCCGGATAGTCGCCCAGATGGAAGTCCTGGAGAACCTTGATGTACTGGAAAACATCCTGAACATCGTGGAAAAACAGAAAGTAGACAGAGGTTAACCGGAAAGATGCAAATTGTTAAAAACCTGTCAGCAGGATTTATATTACTAGCGGTACTCCTGCTCGCCGGCATCCCGGCGGCAATGTCACAATGCAGGCAGGGGATAAATTCTTCAGCTGAAAGCCCTGCCATTCGTGCCCGAGCATCCCTGCCGGTGTATTTGCTGGCACAGAATAACAGGCGCTACGGTAACGGTGATAACCGGGGCCATAGATGGGAAAGGTGGAAATCCCTGTCCCCTGCCGAAAAAGATCTCCTCCGCAGGCGCTACAGGCAGTGGAAAAAGCTTCCGCCCGGGAAACGAAAAAAGCTTCTGAGCATATACAGAACTTTGAAGAGAATGCCCCCCGAAGAAAGAAGGGAGCTGATCCCCCTGATAAGACGCTGGCACTCGTTGACACCCGAGCAGCGCGGTTACGTGCTTAAAAAACTGAGGGAATACGGATTCGATAACTCGCCTGAAAGTATATGAGATCTCGTTGAACTCCCGCTCTCGCAATCCGGTACAGGGCGTCTGCAGCTACTTTCATCATACCTCCGGGGCCTTTCTCGTCCTGCTTTACCGAATCATCGGAATCAGCCTGGCCAAGCAGTCAAAAATGACATGCTTCAGAGGACTTATTTCAAAGAAAAGCAGTACAGCCCTTTATTTCCCTTCCAGGATTTTACACCAACCGCTCCCCGGAAACATATCCGGTAGTCTTATCGATTTCGTAGGCGCATAATCGCTGCCGATAGGGTTCATCCCTATTCTTTGAGCCTTCCAAAAACTTGACACGCGCAGGAAAATCGGATATAAGTGAATGAGTATTCACTCAAATAAAATTACAGGAGGTGCGTCATTAGAAGAGGAAGAAAAAAATCACCGGAAAAAAGAAAAAACATTACACAGGCAGCCATTACGGTATTCAGCCGGGAGGGCTACCACGGAGCAAGGATCAAGGACATAGCCAAGATTGCCGGGGTGGCTGAAGGTACCATTTACATTTACTTCAAAAACAAGGAAGACCTGTTGATAAGCATCTTCAAGGAGAAGACCAGGGAAACCATTGAATTCCTCAAGAGCGAGGTCCAGAAGGAAACCAACCCTCTCGACAAGCTTAAACGTCTTCTTTTCCTCCATCTTGAGATCTTTCAAAAGGAAAAAGACCTGGCAAGGTTATACCAGCTGGAACTCCGCCAGAGTGTCCGGCTCACTACCGAGTATTTCAAGGTTGAGCACAAGGAATATCTCGACCTGGTGGGCGACATTATCAATGAGGGGATCGAGAAAGGGATCTTCAGGAAAAACCTGAACACTAGCATAGTCAAGAGGGTAATATTCGGAGCCATCGACGAGGTAATCACCACGTGGGTAGTTTCCAGCAAAGAGTATGACCTGGTATCTCTTTATGAACCGTTAACAGACATATTGCTGAGAGGATTGGTTGACTCTCAGGGATAAAAGCTCTTTCGAGAGACAGGAGTAAACGATGCCTCAACTTCTAGTCGATCAGCGAGATGTAAAATTTGTACTCTACGAACAGCTCCAGGTACAAAATCTTTGCGAACACCCACGCTTTTCGGAATATTCCCAGGAAATGTTCGACATGGTAATTGAGCAGGCCAGAAAGCTGGCCGAAAACGAATTCTATCCCGCCAACCGAATCGGGGATCGCGAAGGGGTCAAGTTCGAAGACGGCGAAGTAAAGGTGCCTGACTGTTACCAAAAACCTTACAGGCTTT
>JALXAI010000354.1 GCA_026992215.1 Desulfobacterales bacterium
TCTTTTTTGATGCCTTGTTACTGATTTTTGAGGGAGAAACTTCTTTTCGTTCTCTTTCCAGATTATGGAGTATTTTCTCGGCACGTTGCAACACTTCTTCGGGAAGTCCCGCCAGCCGGGCCACCTGAATCCCGTAACTTCTGTTTCCTCCTCCAGGAACCAGCTTTCTCAGGAAGATAATCTCGTTTTTCCACTCTTTAACCAGGACGTTCATATTTTTTACCCGGGAGCATCGTTCGCTGAGCTGGGTCATTTCGTGATAGTGGGTGGCAAAAAGGGTTTTAACACCCTTTCCGTCAAGGTTATGGAGGTATTCGGCTACCGCCCATGCTATGCTGAGTCCGTCAAAGGTACTGGTACCTCTTCCGATTTCATCAAGTATTACCAGGCTTCTCGGCGTGGCGTGACGCAAAATGTTGGCGGTTTCTTCCATTTCCACCATGAAAGTAGACCTGCCCCTGGCCAGGTCATCCGTTGCGCCAACCCTTGTAAATATGCGGTCAACGATACCGATAGTGGCACTGGAACAGGGCACGAAACAGCCGATATGGGCAAGAAGAACGATGAGCGCGACCTGTCTTATGATGGTGGATTTTCCGGCCATGTTGGGCCCTGTTATTATCAGGACCTGTTGATCGGTGGAATTGAGCTCCACATCGTTGGGAACGAAGGATTCTCCCGAGAGATATTTCTCGACCACGGGATGTCGACCGTCCCTGATTTTAATACGATCTTCCGTGGTAATTTCCGGTTTGCAGTAATCGTTTCTCACCGTAACCTCGGCGAACCCGGCGAGCACGTCCAGGGTTGCAATGGCGCGTGCCACTTTCTTGATCCTTGCATCATGCCTGGCTACCTGGTTTTTGAGTTCTTCGAAGAGGTCTTGTTCCAGTTCGATCCTTTTTTCCTCGGAATCAAATATTGCTGTCTCGTAGTTTTTGAGTTCTTCTGTAATGTACCTTTCGGCGTTCACCAGCGTTTGTTTCCGGACGTAATGATCAGGGACTAATGCGAGATTAGACCTGGAAACCTCTATGAAATACCCGAAAACCTTGTTATAGCGCACCTTTAAGTTTGTAATACCTGTTTTCTCCTTCTCTTTTGCCTCGTACTCTGCCAGCCAGCTTTTTGCGTCCCAGGCGATACTGCGTATTTTGTCGAGCTCTTCATTGTATCCTTCTCTTATCACTGCTCCGTCGTTGAATGACGTCGGAGGATCTTCAACCAGTGCCTTATCAAGAAGGGCGGTGATGTCTTCGAGAGGGTCGAGATCTTGCAATATCCTGTCCACAAGGGTGCTTTCAGGCAGGGACTCGGCAAGTTCCCTGACAGACGGCAGGTGGCGAAAGGAACCCCTGAGGGACGATAAGTCCCTGGGGGATGCGATTCCCATGGCAATTCGGCTGTTTAAACGCTCGATATCGTGTATCTGTTTCAGTTTATCCCGGAGCTGTACTCGAAGGAAGTCTTCGTTTACAAGGCCTTCAAGCATCGAGTACCTTTCTTCTATGAGCACCGTATCCTGAAGGGGAAACCTCAGCCAGTGCCTGAGGAGCCTTCCACCCATGGCTGTCATTGTTTTATCGATAATCTCGAGCAATGTGCCTTTTGAGCTCTGAAAAGCAGGGGAATAAAATACTTCGAGGTTCTTGATGGTGACATCATCAAGGATCATGTAATCGTTTCGAAAATACGTAACAAGGTTGTTGAGGTGATCGTTGTTGTCCTGGTGATTGTCGGAAAGATAAGCCAGCACGGCTCCAGCCGCGCAGATGCCGCTTTCCATCTGCTCACAGCCAAACCCGGCCAGGCTTCTTACCTTAAAGTGTTCCGTCAACCTTTCGTAGGAAGAATTGAAATCGAAGTACTCGTCTTCTATGTAGTTGACGTAGCAATTTGGTATGTTCTTGTTTTCTTTCTCAAACCACGGGGAAAGGGTCTCCGGTACCAGGAGTTCTCTAGGCGAAATCCTGGCAATTTCATCCATTAATTCTTCGCTGCTTGAAAGCTCGGTCACCTTGAACTCGGCTGTAGTGATATCGAGATATGAAAGCCCGAAGGAATTTTTTTTCTTGTTGCATGCGATGGCCGCAAGGTAATTTGAATTTTTTGCCTCCAGATTTTCTTCACTGGTTACCAAACCCGGTGTCAGAACACGAACTACCTCTCTTTTTACAAGTCCCTTTGCTTTTTTCGGATCTTCCACCTGTTCGCATATGGCCACCTTGTGGCCTGCTTCAAGAAGCCTGGAAATATAGCTATCTGCCGCGTGATACGGTACACCACACATTGGTATGGGATTCTCAGCCTGCTTGTCTCTGGAAGTAAGGGTGATCCCGAGAATTCTGGACGCAATCTCGGCGTCTTCAAAAAACATTTCGTAAAAATCCCCCATCCTGTAAAAGAGAAAGGTGTCATGGTACTTTTCTTTAAGCTCCAGATACTGCTGCATCATGGGGGTAAGAGAGTCGGTAATTTTATATGAAGGTTTTTCTTGACTTGTTCTGGCCATGGTTTTGCCGATCTTAATAATATTGTGAACGCGGCAGCCGGGGGAAGGTGTATGCCTCCGGCAAGGATTTCAGGGAAACCACCGCCTGCCACTTCTCTTTCGTAAAAATATCCCGCTCTATCGCTTCCTCAGAGCATCAGGTAATGGAAGTTGAAAAGAGCGCGTTTCCAAAAAATCAAATACCACCAGGGTTAACTGGTGGTAGCTTGGAATGATAAAATGGCTGATATGATCGTCTTTAATCAAACTATTACTATGTGTCCGTTGAACTTTCTTTGCTTTTTTCTTCAACATCGACAGTCCCTGATTCGCCGGCCGCTTCTTCAGCCTTACCGTCCGATGCTCCAGATTCTGCCGCAGCTTCATCGGCTTGTGATCCTTCTTTACTTTCCTTCTCCTGGGGCGGAGGAGTTACAATCACCTTATCCTCCTCTTTTCCCGTCTCTTTCTTTTCCTCTGCGGACTTGGGGAATCCCTGGTACGATTCCAGTTTTTCCCTGAGCGTTTCCTTTTCCTTTCTCTCCCTGGAAAGAGCCCTCTTTGCGTTCAGCCAGGGCTTGATCAAGAGGAGCAGGCCGATGAAAAGCCCTATTCCCATGCTTATGAGCAGGATTTCGTATACCTGGAGTGACCATTTTATCGGTGCTCTAACTTTAAAATCGAGAATAAAATCGTGTGATACTGTAAATGTAGCCATGTTCTGGTAAATAAACAAGGCCAGGATACCGACTACCAGTAAAAAAACGATCAGTTTAAAGAGCCTCATTAAATTCTCCCTCCTCGAAATAAGGTTTTAACTTGCGATACGTCTGTTTCAGATGCTCCGGTATTGTTCGAACTTCTCCCAGCACCGTTATAAAACTCGTATCACCATTCCAACGCGGGACGATGTGATAATGAAGGTGATCTGCCATTCCGGCTCCTGCCACCTTGCCCAGGTTGATTCCCACGTTAAAACCGTCGGGATTCATAACCTTTTTTATTATTCTTATGCAGCTTCTTAGAAGCTTGCTGATTTCCAGGAGTTCGTCGTCGCTTAATCCCTCCAGGGAGGGCAGATGGCGCCAGGGAGCCACAAGGAGGTGGCCGTTATTGTAAGGGTACCTGTTCATTATTACCATGGCGTGTCTGCCCCTGAACAAGATCAACCTTTCACTGTCATCAGTGTCTGGCGGCGGAGGGCAAAAAATACAGTAGTTTTCCCTTTCGCCCAGGATATATTCCATTCGCCACGGAGCCCACAAGTTCTTCATAAGCTTCAATCCGTCAGATACACAATTTCTGCCTTGACTTTCTTTTCACCACTTATGTGGATTAGCCCGATGCTTGGGGGATATTCGGGCTTGTTCCCCATGAAAGAGCCAGGATTAAAAACTAATTTCCCGTCGGGTAGTTGATTTACCAGAGGCCGGTGAGTATGCCCGTAAACGATAATATCCGCCCCTGGAAATTCGCTCACGATATTTTTTTCGATGGGATGGGGTATACCAAACCCGTGCATAACGCCGATCTTTATATTCTTAATCCGGATCAGGATCGTGCTGTCGAGGACTTCTTTAAGAACAGGGCTGTCCATGTTTCCGGCAACGGCGTAAAGAGGAAACTGTTGCAAATACGCATAAACCCCGTATGCCACGGTATCGCCTGCATGAATAACGGCATCTGCGTCCTGAAAATGCCTTTCTACAACCCCGGCAAAGTCAGGTGTTACCTCTCTTAAATGGGTATCGGAAAGAACTCCAATTTTCATCCCGCGAAATCCTGCCATCAGTCGTTGATTAGATTCTTTTATAATAAACTCGAGACTATATCAACTGTCTTTCGAAAAAGAATCTATTTTTGTGCATTTTCGGATGGCGAGTGGATTTCAACAATTCGCTCAAAGCTGTTGACTTACCCGTGAAAGGAATTAGAATTACAATTACTGCAAACAGGCTACACCGGATCATACATGTCTGCATGTGCGAGTGCAAAAGGGCGCTATTTTCCGGCAGGATCCGGATATCTGAATCCTTAATCGATTGCGTGGAGAGGAGTATCTTCGATGGCGTTATTGGACCAGATTCACACGGACTTGAAAGAAGCAATGAAAAGCAGGGACAGCTTGAAGCTGGGAGCTCTGAGAATGATTCTTACCGCCGTAAAAAATAAGGAAAAAGAAGTAAGGCGGGAGCTGGAAGAAAGGGAAGTCTTACAGATTATATCGAACCAGATAAAGCAGAGAAAAGATTCCATAGAGCAGTACAGGAAAGGCGGTAGAGAGGATCTTGCTCAAAAGGAGGAGCAGGAACTGAAGTTACTCCAGGAATACATGCCTCAACAGTTGAGCAGGGAAGAGCTTGAAGAGATGGTTAAGCAAACCATCGATGAGGTAGGGGCCAGTACCGTCAAGGATCTCGGGAAAGTAATGAAAGCCATCATGCCCAGGGTTGCAGGGCGAGCCGATGGCAAAGTTGTAAACCAGATGGTACGTACATATTTAACTTCCGGATCATGAATCTCCACTCGTTTCGGTGCCTCGAATACACCACGATACTGGAACTGGTGGCTGAACTTGCGTCATCCCCCCTTGGGCGTGAAGAATGCCTGAA
>JALXAI010000355.1:0-2696 GCA_026992215.1 Desulfobacterales bacterium
CCCCGGCTCATGGCCGCTCAATCCTGAGCGCATAAGGATACCTGACACTCTCTGATTCACCGATTCCAGAAATACGCAGATAATAATCTCTTCCTTCCTCCATATCTTCCGGAATAGGCCAATCAAAACTTTGCTGTGTGGAGCCCGGATACCATTCACCAACGGTCCATTCTTCCCCTGTAGAGTCTCTCCACAGCACGACGCGAACCCCTGCAATATCGTGGTGGTGTTCAATAGAACCTATCACGCAAAAGTCCACGTGCATGATGCCGCCAGGTTGAAATCTGTCGTCTCGTACAGGATGAACATTTGTAATATTAATAGGATGTTCACTTGAACAATGGCGCCTTGATTCGAAAAACCAGACAAAATTTCTTGTTACCGAATTTAAAAGCTGCTCTCCATGGTCTCCACGCCGATGTTCAACAATCACCTGATACTCTCCCTCTGCATCAGCAGTTATCCTTCGGTTGTAGAACATACCTATCAGCCCGTGTTGTTCCCATCGAACTGTGTTATAGAGTTCAGTAGCCCCATGTCGCAAACGACATACCACGCGATCGCCATCCTGCCATCCGGAAACAACATGCCAGCTTACCGGCACATTGATATCCAAGGGGAGTCTGTATCCTTCTTCCGGCAAGTTGACTTCAAGAGCAGGTGGCTCAGGGGTTGATCTGGCCAACACAACAAATGGGCGTGATTCTGCTCTGACGTTTTGAGCGATTATTCTGTGCGCTTCGTCTCCCGTCACAACATCCGCAACCAAGCGTAATCGATAACTCCCCGGTTCGAGCCCGGCAAGTGAAGCTTCAAAGGAAGTGCTATGAGGATCAGTGTCTATGGGAACGCGTATGCCTCTCCTTCTTAATTCCGGAAGAGGTATGAAGAAGAGCCGACAGTTTGTCAGATGGTATCTTTGAGGATTCCATGCTTGAATGTGTAAGGTTTCATCCTGGTAGAACTGCGTGTCTCTCTCTACTATTGAACAAAATACGTGTCCGCTTTGGTCGGACAGAGAGATGCGAAAGGGCTGACTAAATACTTCAGGATGTCCGGAGGCGATTGCGGCTATCCTGTATCCTGTGCCATTGTCCTCGGCGCTTAATTCGTTTAAAAACCAATAGAATGTTTGCACCGTTCGTTCTCTCACCCGTTCGTGAACATATCTTCTCATTTGTGCAACCGTGCGGCCATTATGCAACAAAAAGAAAGTAATACGTCCGGGTTCAACGGCCGGGCTAAGATAGTAACTGATCTCTAGTTCCGGTGTGGCAAGATTAACCATTGAATTTGGAAAAATAAAACTGAGCCAGGAGGTAACATCTTTGGGAATTAGATCAGATACAAAGCCTTGCCTGTCAGGTGAATGCCCCTGCACTCTTTCTACCGGCAAAAGTGATGCCTTCGCTTTATTACCTTTTGTTTTGGCGAAATTGGCAGCTCTAACATGTGGTGTGCCTTTCTCCAAATTGCGGGGTGTAAGGATGGTTACTTTTTTCTCTCCCGGCACGTGAAGGAAAGACACGTGAATGGCAGCCTGCCTCGTAACTTCCAGGCCGGTATCGAAGGCGAGAGCCTTACCCCGGTTCAGGGTGCCCGTCTTATCGACCCTGGAAAGAGGCCAGGTGTGGGTTTTGGTTCCCAGCTTGAGAACCAGGGTGCCCTGTCGGTACAGGCCCGGGGTCAGCTTGGCCTCCCCCTTGTTCTTCAGGGAAAGACGCACGGTGTCACCTTTTAAGTATATACTCTCCACGGTAAGGTAGGGCATTTTTTTGTGCGTCAAGGAGAGATGTGTGATACCCGTTGATGCGGCTTTTTTATGCCTTTTCTCTTTGGAACTTGTGGCGCCCGCGAAGACCGAGCGGGCCGCTTTGTCCGCCTCGGCCTTTTTGGAAAAGAACCTTCCCTTCTTCCTTTCACAGGCCGACTTTCGGATGTGGCTCACCATGCCCTTCAACAGGCACCAACCGAGGGGGTCACAGGTGTCCAGGGCGGCCTTTTGGGTCAGAAAGAAATTCCCTTTCTTATTCAAACAGTCGCCCTTGTTCATGGCGAAAACTTTACCGTCCAGGCAGCAGTAGCCCGGCGTCTGGGCGTCCATGTAGCTTTCCGCTTCTTTTTTGTTTTTGAAGAAATGCCCCTTGTTCTTGGCGCACTGGGAGGAGATGCTCCGGACGATCTTACCGTTCTGGCAGCACCAGCCCCAGACCGTTTTCGGGGCGGCCCCATTTGAGGCCCGCTTTGCATATGAAGGCAAGACCAGTGCAAGGATGGCTATCGTGGAAAACAAAATCATCAGGATGGGGATGGGGCGTGTTTTGGGTCTCATCTTCATCTTTCGGATCCTCCTTTTAATGAGTTTGTTTTATTCCTTCTATTCAGTCAGTTCCTAACATTGTCTAAAAGGTTCACTTCATTCTCGCCTATCTCTTCTCAACGATCGAGAAGGTTCGGCTTTCCCTATAACCCGAGGTCAACCGACAAAATCCATCCTTATCCTGTATCCCGTGCCGGGTCGGGCAATCTCCTGCCACTGTGAATGGGGGCGTAAGCAACGAGTAAAAAAATAGTAGTGGAGCCACGGTTAGGATCAACTTCCTGGTTAGGTGCCTATTATTCATGATTATCCTTCCTTTCACTGATTCGAGAATCTCCTTTTCTATTTAACCACGGGCACATGCATCTTTGAGGGC
>JALXAI010000355.1:2706-5101 GCA_026992215.1 Desulfobacterales bacterium
TCTTTTTTTTCCAGTTCATAGGTAACATTTTGGCCTGGAGCGTGTGTGCATCTCAGCTTAAGGGTGGCCGGAGCCGCGAAGGCCTGCCCCCTCTTTAGAGACGTGATCACGGGAGGAGTGATTTTGAGCGCACCTTGAGGCCCTCCGGCATGGACCATGGCCGTTTGCGTTCTTCCTCTGTGAGGATCCCCGCCGGCTCCATAAGCCCTGTTGTTTATCCCGCCTTTGCCAGGATGAAGCGCTTGTGATGGTTTCAGATGCCCCGGTGTGGTTCTTGCTTGAGGTACAGCCGTAAGCGGAACTGAATGTTTGGCGGTCCGCGAAGAGATGTGCGGCTTCTCCGACAAGGGCCCAACGTGTTTGATCGCCCCTGGCTTGAAGAGGGTTTCATATGGGTAGCTGGAATCAAAATGGCTCTCAAGCACGTTGTTTGCTTCGCTCTGCTCCGCTACCTTGTGCTCAGGGTCTACGGTGGCCCTGAACCTAAATTGAGCACGGGATGTCGGTTCAAACGGAGGGTTGTTCCATATTTTTATAGCTCCTGAGGGAGTGTTTGGCCTCGGCCAGAGCGTTGGAATATCATAAAGCTTATTCGTGCCGGGCGGACAACCTACCTGACCCCAGGACTGACATTCTATTTTCAATGTTGAAGGACGAGATACCCTGTCTCCTTTATTTGCTACCGTCCAGACAAAGTAATAGCGCTTGTGGTTGGAGATTGTCCCGTCGAGGGCTTTCTCTCCGGGCATTACTGTTTCCACCTCGAAGGAACTCACCACCAGGTCAGGGCCGTGGATAAGTCCCCCCCCAGGGAGTGATCTGTCGACGGCCGGCTTCGGCTTGCCTGCAAAGGCCGGGGATAGGGCTATGAAAATCACGCACACGCTTACAGTAGCCCTGAGTATCGCCTTTTTTCTCATGGCAGCCCCTCCTTACTTGACATGAGCGGAATTTCTGTTCTTTAGTTTCGAGCTTCGTGAAAAAGGTTCATCAGTTTTTGATTTTTGCCGACGGAAATCCGTCATCGATCTCAGCTTTTACCGGCCCGGCCATTTTCTCCATTCGAAAAGAACCCGACAGGTGCGTGTCTCGCCATGTCTTCACAAGCCATATCCCGGAAGCCAGCAGGCACACCGCCAGTATCGCCAGCACAAGCCAATTCCCAGCACCTCTGCCCGGTTCAAGAACAGCGTGGTTCGGGTTCCCTGTGTGGTAGTAGACTTTAACCGATCCGCCTTCAGGATATCGGGCAACTATCTCTTCGGCCGGCCCGCGGTTCAGAGTGTTGGAACGCTGGCTGGCTGTTATCTCGTTGTTCCGGTATTCTTTGCCGTTTACGCGATAGGTGTATATTACCTTGGGGATGTAGCCACCGTCGCCATCCGCGAGGATGTAACTTTCAACTACTTTTCCCTCAGTGGTTGGCCACCGGGTGCTTCGAGAGGCAAAAAATACCGTGCGCACCTGAAGCAGAAAAAAAAGAAAAACCACCATAAAAAGAGCAGCAGGTATGCCGATAACGCTGTTAGTACGAAAAAAAAGGCCGGGCAGGCGGAAAATTATCAGGGGAAGGCCACCAAGAATAAACAAAACAACAAAAACAGGCAATAAGGTTTTACTCAAATTCTTTCCCGGTGTTTCCTTCGAGAAAGGCGCTTTGAGTGCCGTGTCGGGCAATTTGATTTGTTCTGCCTCGTCGACTTCGATCAATTCTTTTCCAGTCGCGTTTTCTACCCGTTTTTCAAGGAGAGTGGCCACTTTTCGAGGGTTATAAACGTTGTAAAAGCCACTCTTTTGATCTTCGGAACTCTCCCCTGCTACCCGGATCCCGCAGACAATAACTACGTCTCCCACCCCGTCTTTTTTCACGGAGATCCGAGCCCGGGTAATTTCGCTGAGAGGGTGAGACCAAAGGATGATTTTCCGCCCGACCTGAAAAGCTATTGCCCGCTTGCTGGTGATGGAGTAGATAGTGCGCCTCATCCTTCGGTATTCCAGTAGCGGCGAGGAAATTAAAAGAAAGCCAAAGGCGAAAAAGGGGACAAACACCACGACAAGCAAAACCAGTTCCCACGTTTTTGCTGTGCTTAGTCCAAAACTCTTGCTAAAAACAAGAGCCAGGGTGAGGCAGGTTATCCAGAAGATTCCTCCGGCAAAGTGAACGGTTGTCGAAGGCGTAAAATAGCGTGGTACTGGCTTACCGACCCAAAGAATTTTTTCTTCAGGACTAAGTTCTTTTCCCAATATCTGTTCAAGTATTGCCTTTGATTCCATCGGGATACGGATCGAAGATATTTACGGAGCCAGTCAACGGCCGAAGGTGGCTACCCGTTCCACACAACCCTTGCGGTAGTGCATTTATCCATGAAAGCGCTGGAGAGATTCGTCGGTCGGT
>JALXAI010000356.1 GCA_026992215.1 Desulfobacterales bacterium
ACTCTGGACACTGAGTGACATCCACACCTGCAAGTATGACGTTATCAAGTCCACTCTCAACGAACTGATATTCCTTTTTCCCAGATATCAAGTTGGTATTGCCACAAACAGGGCATTTATCCATGTCTATGTCCTCCCAGGATCGTTTTTCAATATACGGTAACAATTAATATCGATCTATGGCTAATAATTACGGTAACGGCTGTTGCCTCTCCGCTATCAATTGTATGGTCCATGATCTTAATTTATATTGCTCATGCTCCTCGCTATATTCTGGTGGTTCTTTAACAACACCGTTGGACAAGACTGCTAAAAGATCGTCTATGGTAAGGTTTCTTTCCTTCATCCTCGTTCTACAATGCTTTGAAAGCACGACATTACCTGTGAGCCTTACAATATCTCTGATAACCCTGGTTGTTTCATCGGGTTCCAGTCGCTTGTTTCTTCTTAACAATTGATTGTCTCTTAGTGTAACATGGTGTTACGATTTCTATCAAGACAAATTATCCATACGACCGTTTAACCTAAATAGTTTCTTGCTTACTGTTTTTTATCCCACCAATTCTGTAACAACGTTGCCTGCCTGTCTTACTGCTTCATCCCGTAGGTGTGCGTAACGTTGTGTCATTTGAGGTGATTTATGAGTTAATAGTTTCTGCAGGGTGTACATATCCACCTTACCGCTGCTGGCTAACATACTCGCGTAGACGTGTCTTAGTCCGTGCAATGCCCGGAAGTCTTTTGGCAGTCCGGCCTTTTCCTTAATGCGGTTTACCGGTCTCTTAATGTCGGTTCTCTGCTTACCGCCACGACCGGGGAATACGTATTCACTGCCTGTTCTTTCCACCCGGTTCAAAACGTTCCTGACGGCGTCATTTAGTGGAATTGTTTGATCCACTCCGCCTTTCGGGTTCCTTATGTGGATAAAACGGCGTTCAAAGTCAATATCGTCCCACCTCAGCCTGAACAGTTCGCCTCTTCTCATTCCTGTATATAAGGCCATGAGCATAATTTTTCCTGCTGGGGGTGTTCGTCGTCCTCTATGGCCTTAAGCAGTCTTTCCAGTTGTTCAGGTGTGAGATCTTCTGTTTCCTCGTTGTTGACCCGGGGCATCTGAATCTTAAATTTTATTCCCTCACACAGGTTTCTGCTAACGCCAAAATTGATAATCCTCGCAGCAATTCCAGAACATTCCTTACGGTAACAGGGCTACTCTTCTTCAGCAGGTTCACCCGAACTCTGTCTATGTCGAGGGGAAAATGACAAACCTCAGGCGGATGTTTTCGTGAAAATCACTCCAAGAATATTTTCATAGACTCTTGAAAATGGTTCGCTAAGCAAAATCGAAAACGCAAAAGGAAGATAGACACTAGTACCTTACCGCTGTTTGCTGGATTGGTTCAGTTCTTTCGATATTAGACAACGCCGTGAATGTTAATCCTGATTGAGTTGGACTTTGTCAAGTTGTTTCACAAGGCTGCGGATATCAAACTGCTTCCCCAGCACTGACTCTGTAAAGCTCGATAAATCGATACTGTTTCCGCGAAACCACCAATCCTTCAGGGTCTTCCATGCCCCGGTTTCCATAAACCACCTGTTTCCATGGGTATCTATTAAGTATTGCTCCATTATGGCGGCTCCAGCAAAACCCTGAAAGTAATCGAGGCTGTAAAAGTCAGGCATGAGGTCAAAAAGATACGTGTCCGGTTCATACGAAAAACCGGTTTCTCTTTTCATTACCTCAGAGTAGTATTCCTTCGCTTCCATGAAATCGACGTTGTCAAAATTTCTTGTTTCTATCAAAAGCTTTGCGGCATATCTTCTCGTAAGGGTGAGCCACTTTACACGGTGAACCTGCGAGATTATCCTGGCTGTCTCCGGTGGAAGTTTTATGACGTTTTCCAGGAAAGGCTCGGACATGCAGGTCTTTTGCAGCAAGAAAGCGTAGCTTTCCGCCAGCGCCGCCGAGTGAAAAAAATCCTTGTCTTCCACGGGTAACTCCGGGTTCGTGTAGAGAAAGCTGAGTGCGTGGCCCAGTTCATGGAACAGCGATTCCAGGTCCAGCCAGCCCCTCAGTTCTCCTGCAATTACGTGAACTTCACCCGGTATTTCAACAGGGACGCAATAACTCTGGCGTCCTGATGTTACTTCGTGGATTTTGAGGCTATGGTTGTTTTTGATGAAGATACCCGTATTTTCGAAAAACTCGCAGACCCGGGATAAATCGAATCCACGTGGAAACAGGGAATCGAGGTATCTGAGCCCCAAGATATATATGGCGTCGAACCTGGATGAATCTTCCAGGGACTGCCCGGTTATGTCCGCGACCAGCGGGGAGATGCAATGAAAATACTTTTCCCTGGTCCTTTGCAGAAAATCTTTTGCCCGTTCGGCTTCGCCTGGAATGGAAATGCCTCTTTTCTTCTCGTTGTAATCGAGGTAGCTTTTAAAGCCAAACGTATCTACGAGGATGCTGATGATTGCTTCCCAGGTTGCATGGCTGAACTGCGTTAAGAACCTGCAAAGAGCTAGAAGTTCCCTGGCCAGAGTCTTTCTGTCCGTGGCATCAGGCGCGTTCTGGCACCAGTTTATGGCGTCATTGAAGGGAATCACGTTGTCACGAACGTAAGCCTTGGCGCCGCTCATCCAAGTTGTCAGCATGGCCTGGAAAGGTTCGGCTTTTGTTCTGACCCAGTGGTCTACTGCCTCGTAATAAAGGCGGAAGCTGCCATTTTGGTTTTCTATGACTTCTTTCAACTCGACGAGCTGGTGCGGCTCGAAAGAAGCCGCACAGATATCGGTGGGGCTTTGCCCGAGTTGTAAAGCCAGGTCCCGTTTTCTCCTGTTAACGGTGAGAGAATAAACTTCTTTTAACCATTCGTTGTATGACCACTTCTCCGATTCCATGTTTTCCCTTCCATGCAATGTGGTGGTATGATCGTTTCGTTGTATGGTCCTTTTACAACAGAGCAGGGATTAGAGCCAGAGGTTTTTTAGATGGTCGGAGCGGCATTGTGAAATATTTCACCTGATCCGGCTCAGGTCTTTTCAGATTATGTCTTCGTAATATGTTGAAATTATGGATGTTTTGCGAGTGGCTATAAAACCTGGCTGTTTTCAGCCCCTTTGTTTTCGGGTGCAAGACAGTTGAAGATCCAGGCCATGTTTTGAAATCATGGCCACAAAGCTCTGTAATTCTCAGGTGTTGTAAATAGCTCCGTGAGTGTGGGGCTTATTTAACATGAGAACTTTAAAACGTGAAAGTTTTTGCTTGACATTCAGCCGGTTTTATGTGAGAAATGCCAAGGCAAGAAAAGCTATTCGTTTTAGGGGTATTAAGAAGCAATTTTTCGCATCCTTCAATTTTGGGCAAAGTATTCATAGTGATCTGGGAGGAATAAGATGCATCCTGCCTCCGTGTACACGGATTTCATGTATATCTCGATTTTTCTCTTGGTTGCGCTAATTTTCGCAATCATCCCTATCATCATTTCGTATCTTATCGTAAAGCGAAGCAAGGGTGTAAAAAGGGACGAAACCTATGAAAGTGGTATGGAGCCCATAGGGCCGGCGTGGGTGCAGTTCAGTATAGCTTACTATATATTTGCCCTGATTTTTCTCGCCTTCGACGTGGACGTGCTCTACCTGTTCCCCGTGGGCCTTGCTTACGGGAATTTTCATATAAGGGACTTTGTAGAGGTAGTGATATTTATAGGTATCCTTTCTTTGGTCATAGTATACGCGTGGCGAAAAGGAGTGTTTGAGTGGCAAAAAAGATTATAGAGCCCCCTGTAGTACAGTTTGCTCTCCTGGAAGATGTGCTAAACCTTGCGAGGGCCAACTCTCTGTGGCCGATGACTTTTGGTCTGGCATGCTGCGCTATCGAGATGATGGCGGCAGGCGCATCCAGGTTTGATCTTGATCGTTTTGGTTTTGGTGTATTCAGGCCTTCCCCCAGGCAATCGGATCTTATGATAGTTGCCGGGACCATCTCAAAGAAAATGGCTCCCACCATTCAGACTCTGTGGGATCAGATGCCCAACCCGAAGTGGTGCATAGCCATGGGAAACTGTGCAATATCCGGCGGGCCCTTCGAGTACGACGGGCAGTATGCGATAGTTCCGGGAGCTGACCTGATAGTTCCAGTGGATGTTTACGTGCCGGGGTGCCCTCCGCGACCCGAGGGTTTGATCCAGGGCATATTGGCTCTTGAAGACAAGATAACAAAAGGTGAGAAGCGAAATATATTGAGAAGATTTTCTCGTTTTGGGAGTGGGAGAAAACATGCCTTTAGACTCATTAAAGAATAGCATCGGAAATAAGTGCCCCGAAGCAACCATTGGAGAAAGCGATCATTCAAAGACCGGGTGTTTTCTTAACATAGAGGTTCCTGCAGGAAAAATCAGGGATGTGGCCGAGGTGATGCTTGATGAGCTTTACTACCTGGAAGCAATCACCGGCCTTGATTTTACTGACGGTCTCCAGGTTCTCTACCACTTTAACAGGTACGAGACCAGGGAACGGGTGGTGGTCAGAGTCAGGATTGCCAAGGGTGACAATGTTCCCACGATATCATCGGTGTACAGCGGGGCATTGTGGCACGAGCGCGAAGTCCATGATTTCTTCGGGATCGAATTTGAAGGTAGCCCGGATATGAGGCCTCTTCTTATGCCCGAAGATGCTGATTTTCATCCGTTGTTGAAAGAATTTGGTAAAGTGAACGCTTATCATGGGATGGAAGAGATTTATGGCGATGACAAACAGTGAGCCGGAATTAGTAAAGGAGTATTTTCTTAACCTGGGGCCTCAGCACCCGAGTACCCACGGTGTTTTGCGGGTGTTGTTGAAGCTCGACGGTGAATATATTGTTGAGGCCGATCCGATAATAGGATACGGGCACAGGGGCCACGAAAAGATGGCCGAAAACAGGACTTACCGGCAATTTATGCCCAATCCGTCCAGGGTCGATTACCTGTCGGGTTTCCTGTACAATCACGGTTACGTGCTGGCGGTGGAAAAGCTTATGGGGCTTGAAGTCCCGGAACGAGCTAAATATATCCGGGT
>JALXAI010000357.1 GCA_026992215.1 Desulfobacterales bacterium
GGCAACAGTCTGAAAACCACATCCTGGTAAATTTCAACGGCAATGCCTCCAATGCCAAACATTATAACCGGGCCAAACTGGACATCGCGGATCATTCCGAAGATCGTTTCCAGGCCTGGCTTTGCCATGGGCATTACCATCACCTCGGTCACATCTTCCCCTTCGGCCACCTTTTCTGCCGCAGATACTATTTCATGATAGCACTTTTTCGCTTCTTCCCCGGAAGATATCCCCAGCTTCACGCAACCCAGGTCGGACTTATGAGAAATGACGCTGGAGTTTATCTTAATTGCCACCGGAAATCCGATTTCAAATGCCGCGTGAGCCACCTTGCCCGGCGTATCTGCCACTCTGAATTCACAACAGGGAAAACCAAACGACGAAAGAAGTTCCAGGGATTTCGAGGGAGGGAGAAGTTTTTTTCCGTGCGACACTATGCTTGTTCTGAGATCGGGTTGTGCCACGGCTTTCTTAATGGCCTTCGGCATAACCTGTGCCAGCGCCTTGATTCCTCTCTCCGGAGTTGGGAAGACCGGTATACCCTTTTCGTGCATTAAAATACGCTCTTTTCTTTCAACCTCAGCCCCTCCGAGAAATATCACCAGGTTGTTAGGCGTTAAGCTCGCCACCTCATTGGCATTTTCCACTGGATCCCCAAAAATAAGACCCAGTATGTCATAATGTCCTTTCGCCATTTGCACCACCTTTTTGAACATCTCGGCATCGGCATCACCGGTTAAATCCAGCGGATTGGCACGGATGGAATGTGGCGGCACCACGGATTCGAGTTCCCCGGACAGCTCCTCGGGCATTGGAGCAACGTCGAGTCCTTCCTTTTCCGCCTGGTCTGTTGCGAGTATGGCCGCACCACCGGAAGTGGTGATAAAAAGGATACGGTTCCCTGAAAAAGAAGGCAAATATGCCAGGGCTTTTGAAAAATCATAAAACTCTTCTATCGTGTCCGCACGATGCACGTTAAAACGTTTGAACAACGCATCATAGACAGCATCACTGCCAGCAAGGGATTTGGTGTGAGATTCCGCCGCTACTCTTCCCCTCGGAGTTCTACCGGACTTGAGCACCACGAGGGGTTTTTTGCTGTTCTTGAGAACCTGGAAAAAACGTGCGGGATTTTTCACGCCTTCCATGTATAACGCTATAACCTCCGTATTGGGGTCCTGGTCAAGATACGCGATGAGATCACTTTCTTCCACGTCCACCCTGTTTCCCATACTCACGAAACAGGACACCCCGAGGTGTTCTTCGGAAAACCAGTCCATCATGGCCGCACCGACGGTTCCGCTCTGGCTGATGACCGCTACCCGTCCCTTACCCGTAAGCAGAGGCCACGATGCACACAGCGGACAATACGGATTATTAATACCCTGGCAATTGGGCCCCACTATCCTGATGCCATAAAGTTGTGAAAGCCTTTCAACTTCCTGTTGAAGTTTTTCTCCTTCGGCCCCCGCTTCGCTAAAACCGCCAGTGATTATAACCGCCGCTTTTATCTCTTTTTGTCCGCATTCCTCTATCACGGACGGGACAAACCTTGCCGGAACAATTATTACCGCCAGGTCAATCGAATCCTTCACGTCCAACACGCTTTTGTGGCAGGGCAATCCCAGTATTTCCTCGCTTTTAGGGTTGATCGGATATATCTGTCCCTGGAATCCACAGTCCTTTATGTTTTTCAGAATTTCATGCCCGATCTTCGCGGGATTCTCCGACGCACCAATTACGGCGACACTCTCGGGATAAAACAAGGCCTGCAAATTACTACTTCGTTGAAAACCGGTGTTTTCCATTAAAACCTCCTTTCAGGGAAGTGCCGACTCCTGCGTCTCTGTTTGCCTCCGGCAATTTTTCGAGACACCCCGGTGACCGTGAAAGAGAAACTTGGCCCGGGGAGAACAGGTGCAAACAACAAACTTTACAAGAACGATTCTTTAGGCATCTTCACAACGTTTGCTGATACCTCATTCGTAGCCCTGTGCCACTACAAAAACCTGGTGCTCTGGAACAACGTGTATTGTGGCTTCAACAAGCTTAGCTGCCGGAACTTGAGCGGATACCCGATACGAGAGATACCTTCAGGAAAAGGAAACAGAACTCATCTCCCGACCGCAGCGGGAAAAAAGAGCATGCTTTCACCTCGGTCTTACAACACAAACCCACGACTGGAGAAAAGGCCACGGGTCAGATTGGGAAACCGCTGAAACTATTCAGCTTCATCCCTCTTGCCACTTTTTTGTTTTTGCCTTTACCCGTTCATCAAACTTGGCCGCGTTTATAATAAATCTCTCATGAACAGCCACACCTATTTTCTCCAGTTCGTCGAAGGCTTCTACGTCAAACGTCAACTTTCGCCCTTCAACCTTTGAAATTTTCGTTACAATCTTCACTTTCATGCCTAGTGGAGTTGGTGCAAGGTGTTGCAGGTTCATGGAAATACCCACTGATTGCCACCCCTCGTCCAGTTGCCGGTCTATCAGTTCGGCTGATGCTCTTTCCATGTACCCTCCAAGATAAGGAGTGGCAAAAACGTCAGGAAGATTGGGGAAGAACTTTCTTGCGGAATGCTCGGTCGTGGTTTCTACCGTGATTTCATGGCTCATCCCTTCTTTGAATTTTTCTTCCATACCTACCCCCCTTTTCTTCTCCTAGTAGGTTATTATTAAGATATTTAGGGATATCGGCTACCCCAAAAGCTGCCAGATAAAACGAGTGCAAGGCTGCAATCTCCCCGTGTAGCGCCCCGGGAGATGATGTCAAATCTTCTCATAAAGTGATCAAAGTGTCAAGAAACCGTGCAAAAATGCGGGGGACTTTCCGGAAGGTCATGCGGGAAACAGCGGGAATAAATGAACATTGACAAAGATTGGGGTTTAATATAGAAGTGGTAGAGATCTCTTTAAGAAACTGTTCGCAATGGTGAAATACCCGGCTCCTCAAGAAAACCCGGGAAAAGCCCCCCGGGAGGATATTCCAGGGGCCGATAGCCTTGCAACCAGGCGTAAATAAAGAGTAAAGCCCGGTTCGGGAGGATTGAAAATCGAAGGCATTTCCTTGGGAGATTCAATGAAAGGCAGGCAGATTTGTCTTCGCCGGAATCCGGCTTGTTCAGAGCTTGTCCTCACACGTTTTAGGAGATCAGGGACTTATGCCACCATTTTATGAGGTCAAAATAATAACCAGTTTTGCCGCCGCTCACAACTTGAGGAACTTCAAGGGCAAATGTGAAAACGTGCACGGTCACAACTGGAAAATTGAAGTTGTTTTAAGGGGATCCCGGCTAAACGAAAGTGATCTGCTTGTTGATTTTGCGGAGGTTAAGCAGGAAACCAACAGGATCCTGGACGAACTTGATCATAAATACCTGAACGATATTACTTTCTTTCAAGAAAACAACCCTTCTTCCGAAAATATTGCCCGGTATATATTTGAACGGCTGTCAACCAGATTCGGGGATGCAGGGATAAAAATATATTCTGTTTCGGCCTGGGAATCGGACAATGCCTGCGCGACGTATTACGGCGGCTAACTTGAACGTACGTTACCAGAATACTGCAGAAAGATTCTTCCGGTATCCGTTGCTCGATCTTCTATTGGTATGTATTCGTAAATAAAATGGCAATCCTTTTGCCCTGATGGAATTCTTTTTCAGTAATTTTAAAGCCTTAAGGAGTTCAAAATGCAGATGGTGAACTGTTATTACTCTTTTTTCAAGCGGACCAACGCACGAGAAAACAGGTTATCGGTGCTGACCTGTTTCCCGCTGCTGGTTTTTGTTTTGCTGGTTTTCACATTACTTGCGACAGGTAGTAAGGCAGCTGCCATGCAGAGGCATCATGTTTACGAGGCTGGCGGTACACTCACCACTGTTAGCGACCAGGGCTACCCTGTGACGGAAGAACAAGGTGTCAAAGAAGGCACCGGGATATTGAAACATTACCAGGAGAGGCCCCACCACCGGATGGGAAGTGGAGTAAGCATTCGTGGGCTGTACAGAAGCAATGAAACCGTTCCACGGACCACCGAAGCAACGGTCAACGTGCCGCCCAGGGAAGAGGAGCACGGCATGGAACAGGGGGGTGGACAAGAGGCTGTTACGCGGTCAGAACACGGATCTTCTCCAGGTGTTGCGGGTAGCCCGCGAACCGAGGCTGGTGAGCAGAAAGTTGCCCCTGCTGAAAAAAGAAAACACGAGGCCGGAATTGAGAGAATCAAGGCACACGAGGGTAAGGAACACGAAGTTGAAATATCGCCCATACCAGGTGTAACGTTCGTGGAGACGTTTATCAATTTGCTGGACCACGAGATCAACGGGCGGTTCCTGGGATGGCGCCCCAACGATATAATCATTGGGAAATTCACGGACAACATTAACAATTTTCAACTGGGATTGCTTGAAGCTGCGAGGGTGACAGCAGTCAGGTTAAAGGAATCCTTGTCCAGGCTGGGAGAAGCCGATGCCTACGATCAGGACCTGCAGATGGCGCTAAACCTGCTGATGAACAAGTCTACCCAGTTCTGGTTCCCTTCCGCGGAAAGTTCTTACAACGAGGCCCTGAAACACCTTCGCAACTACCTGAAAAAGCTTAAAACCGGGAAAGCACACTTCTATTACAGGGTGGATACCCTAATCGCTCTCGTCTCTTCCTACCGTGATTTCCTGGGAAATTGTACGAATACCCTGGTAAAA
Organism: Desulfobacterales bacterium; assembly: GCA_026992215.1. Lineage (GTDB taxonomy): Bacteria > Desulfobacterota > Syntrophobacteria > B119-G9 > B119-G9 > B119-G9. Next base: position 4,706 of record JALXAI010000357.1, read on the forward strand.
GACCGGGAAAAGGACGGTTCTCCCGTGAGCTGGTTCAAGGCAGACGATTATTTTTACTACTCCCAGGGAGCCGCTTACCTGATTTACAACATACTTAAAGTGGTACAGGTAGGTTTCCACGAACAGCTCGTGACCATCGACGCTGTTGATATTATGGAGGAAGCTATCCATGAGTTGCACAGGGGTGTTTCCATGAGCCCGTGGATTGTTCTCGACAGGCCCCTGGACAGCATTTTTGCCAACCACAGGGCCAATCTGGGCGCAGTGCTGGGAGAAGCGGCTCATCTTCTCTCCGTTATGACGCAGCTCTGATAGCTCCGAAAAGGCAAGGTTACAA
>JALXAI010000358.1 GCA_026992215.1 Desulfobacterales bacterium
CCCCATCCATGCCTGGCATCATGAGATCAAGTACCACCAGGTCTATCTCGTCTTTTTTCCTTTGGAACAGTTCCAGTCCCTCTCTCCCGCCAGTCGCCAGGTATGTCTTGTACCCGAAAATTTCCAGGACCCCCTTTGCTATCTTAAGAATCGGCTCCTCGTCATCGATCAAAAGGATAGTTTCCGAACCTTCCATGTCGAGATTTTCCTGATCCAGGGCTTTGTCGTCTTTATCCATGCTGTTAACCGGTAGGTACATCTTGAAGGTAGTTCCCACCCCCTGCTCGCTGTAACATATGATCTGTCCACCGTGGTTCCCTATTATTCCGTAGACTATCGATAACCCTAGTCCCGTCCCTTCTCCCGGTTTCTTTGTTGTAAAAAATGGTTCGTACATGTGTTCCATTGTGTACTTGTCCATGCCTTCACCAGAATCGGTAACGGAAAGGTATATGTATTCTCCGGGCATGCTCAGGGCGTGGGTCTTGCAAAACGATTCATCAAGAAAGACATTCCTGGTTTCGATGGTGATGGTGCCCCCTTCCGGCATCGCGTCCCTGGCATTCAGGCAGAGATTCACGAGTACCTGCTCGATCTGGTTCGGGTCCAGGTACGCGAGCTTGAGGTTATCATCGAGTAAAAGTTCTATACTGACCGTCTTGGGTAACATCCGAGCAAGCAGCCTTTTTGTTTTTCTTATCTGCTGATTAAGGTCAACCTGCCTGTACTCCGCGTCTATTTTTCTGCTGAAGGTCAGGAGCTGTCTTGTAAGGGTCCTGGCTTTTTGAGCAGCGGATTCTATCTCTTTCATCTTTTCGTATTCGGGATGATCCGGTCCGGCATTGAGAAGGATAAGCTGGGTGAAGCCCAGGATTACCTGTATGAGATTGTTAAAATCGTGAGCAATACCACCGGTGAGACTACCTATCGCGTGCATTTTCTGTGCGTGTCGCAGCAGTGTTTCAACCTTTTCCTTTTCCTTTTCTGCGCTTTTTCGATGAATTATCCCGGCAATAATATTTGAAACGGATACGAGAAACTTTTTCTCAACCGCGTCTTCCCCGTGATTTGGTTCAAGGATGATCGTTAAAACTCCCAGCACTTCGTCTCCATAAATTATCGGAACACAATAGTTGTTCCAGAGAAATGTCTCGCCGGGTGGACAGAAATCCCTTCCGGACTTATGAGTACAGAACTCTGTTTTTCTCCTGCCCGCGGCCTTTCCGCAAAAGCACTTTCCCACCGGCACCCCGGTGCACTGCTTTTGAATTACCTCGGGGAAATAGTCCTTCACCTTGATAACAAGCGTCTCTGTCTCTCTATCCAGCAGGAATATTCCTCCCTGGCCTGTTTCTGAAAGCCAGGGGATATCCAGTATCCTGCTTAATACTTTATCCAGAAGTTCTTCCAGAGGTAGGTCTTCCAGCCATATTTCGAGCAGTGAATCAAACGCGTCCAGGATATCGTATGTCCTTTTGAGAGACTCTCCCAGGGTCGATTTGTGTATGGTTTCTCCAAGCTTTATCAGGTTGCTCATTTCCGCGTTATCACTGGTTACTTTTTCTATGATCCTGACCAGGTGATCAAGCGTAAAGGGCTTTTCTATAAAAGCATCGCACCGGCTGTGAAGCGCATCGATTACAAGATCTTTGTCCGCGTAACCGGTCATCATGATAACGGGTAGACGTATTGATTTTTCCCTCAGGGATCTAAGGAGTTCCAGCCCGCTGGAACCGGGCATGTAGAAATCGGTAACAACAAGATCGAAAGCTTCTTCTTCAATGCAGGAAAGAGCATCTTCCACGCTGGATGTCCCGCGAACCTGGTAGCCCCGGCTTTTGAGCCCCAGCATGAGGCTTTCCACCTGGATTGTGTCGTCATCGACGAGTAAAATCTTCATATGGCGTCTCTTCTCTTGTTTATTCCGGCGATAATACCCGGGGTGACCTGTGGAACTTCCATGATCTGTGCCAAAAAAGAGGTATTGCAGGGATTAAGCTGACATTTATGCGATATTTTAAAGGGTTAGACGAAGCTGAGTATTTGGTGATCCGTGGGAAGCATGGGGGCAGAGTGGCGGGAGGTCTCCCAGTTTGGCACGCAGAAATGATTCAATCCGCAAATAGATCCCGCTGTGTTTGACCTGCTTTATCACATGGTGCCATTTTGGAATGCGTCAAATTGGTGATGGGAACCGGGGGCAGTGTTCACGAAACTCCGTAAGATGCCAGCTTGCGTCTCAGGGTATTCAGACCAATCTTGAGAATTCTGGCTGTCTTGGTCTTGTTATGCCCGGTATGCTCGTAAACTTTGAGAATGTGCTTTTTGATCACCTCTTCCAGGGGGACCTGTTCCGTGTTGATATCTTTTTGAATGCTTCTCGTACCGGGTTTTATTTTTCTGAGGTGCCCCGGTAGATGTGCAGTCTCTATTCTGCCCCCCTGTGCCAGATTGACAGAGAACTGTATGATTGATTTGAGTTCCCTCACATTACCCGGATAGTTGTAATCGAGCAACACGGATACTGCTTTCTGGCTGATTTTTATCTTTTTGGAGTTGTTTGAGAATTCATTCAGAAACTTGCTTATGAGAGGAGGAATATCTTCTTTTCTCTCCCTTAACGGTGGGAGATTCAGCCAGGCACCGTTCAAACGGTAATACAGGTCCTTTCTGAACTTGCCCTGGAAAGTTTTCTCGGAGAGGTTTTCATTGGTGGCCGCTATGAATCGGATATTCACGCGCTTGTTCCTGTTAGTACCAAGTTTTATGAATTCACCATCCTGCAAGACTCTAAGGAGCTTTCCCTGCAGTTCATATGGCAATATGCCGATTTCGTCCAGGAAAAGAGTGCCTCCGTCAGTGTATTCCAGGTATCCCTTCCTTTCCTTCTCTGCTCCAGTAAACGCTCCCTTCGTATACCCAAAAAATTCCGCGTCAAAAAGTGTCTGGGAAAAGGAAGCCATGTTCAGTGCGGTAAAAGGAGCGTTTTTCCTGGGGCTTGCCTTGTGTATTGCTCGAGCAAGGAGTTCCTTCCCGGTGCCACTTTCACCGGTAATCAATATCGGCACGTCGCTCTGGGCGTGCAACTCTGCTTCCCTCAGCAGCTTCAACATCTCCTTTGACTCGGTGATAATTTCACTGAAGGCCTCCGGGTTTGACAGCCGCGGCGGTTCGGGAGCCTTTCTAAGAGCCAGAATATCAAGTAACCTCTTTCTTTCGAGTGCCCTGGTTATTGCTGAGTGAAGATCCTCCCTGGTTATCGGTTTCACGAGGTAGTCATATGCGCCCATTTTAAGAGATTTAACCGCGGTACGCGCCTCGTTCAGTCCACTAACCATGATACATTCCGTGGAGGGACTTATCCTTTTAATTTCTTCGAGGAGCTCGATTCCGTTTATTTTTGGCATGGTAATATCTATTAGAGCGATATCATATTCCATGCCTTCGTTGAAACTCCTCAGAGCCCTTTCAGGATCGTCTTCCAGGGTAAGATCCGACAAACCTGAGATGAGTAGTCCCCTTTTGACGATGTCCAGAAAATGCTTTTCATCATCGATAACGATAATTTTGTTACTCACCTGTGTGACCTCCGTGCATTGGAGTACGGTATCGACATCTTTAAAAATAATATATTAGAGAAATAGCCGTGTCAAAAGAAGATAAATCGGGTATTATACTGCAAACAGTGCCCAGGTCGAATGTTGGCTATTTTTATGCAAAAATGAAGTGGATTGGAATTGATAAGGTGAAAAAAACATCCGGCGTATTTCTTACTTTTCCCCTCGCTGTTCGATTGCTGACCATTTTCAGTATTCCCTCGAAAACCAGGGTTGATGAAGAATCTGTGGCGGGATCAATGGCATGGTTCCCGGTGGTTGGTTTTATTATCGGCCTTCTGCTGGCGGGGCTCTGGCTTCTTCTGGGAGTCCGTTTCCCTCCGTTTTTAACATCTCTCGTTGTTGTGAGTTTCCTTGCAATCATAACCAGGGGACTGCACCTTGACGGGTTGAGTGATACAATTGACGGGCTAGGGGGAGGCTATACCAGAGAAAGACGACTGGAAATCATGAAGGACAGCCACGTAGGAGCCTTCGGAGTGATAGCCATCGTTTTTGCCATTTTGTTTAAGACTTTCGCGATTTACGGGTTGCCTGAAAGAACGAGGATGGAGGCGTTGATACTTTTCCCGGTATTGAGTCGTTTTGCCATGGTACTTGTTGCCTGGAAGAGCCGGTATGCCAGAAGGGAAGGGGGACTGGGCAGAAACTACGTTGAATACCTTGATGGGAAAACCCTTGTGTTTGCACTGGTTTCAACGATCGCAATCGCTGGTTTCCTGCTTTTCCCCACGGGATTCATCGTACTGGTTATCGTGATTGCCGCATCACTTGGCATGTCGGCATTTTTCAGGATCACTCTCGGTGGCGTGACAGGTGACGTGCTGGGTGCCGTAAATGAACTATCCGAAATTCTCGGCCTTCTGCTGCTCGTACTTATGACCTGATATAGCAGCGCCGCAACCAAATTTGCGGTAAAAATTTGTCTTAGAACCGCAAAGACTCCTCCGGTGAATATTGCCGGCACGCTCTTAGCCCTTGATGACGCCGAGCGGACGCAGCCTCGCAACCTTCTTGCCGATCCCGGATGCGTGTACTATGTTTACAACTCTGCTTACGTCCTTGTACGCTTCGGAACATTCTTCTTTAAGGGTTCGTTTACCGGCACTTTTCACATATATACCCCTGTCGGCAAGCTCCCGTTCAATAGCCCTGCCCTTGGTAGCCTTGACAGCCTGGTGCCTGCTTAACACCCTGCCGGCGCCGTGACAGGAGCTTCCGAAGGTCTCCTTCATGCCCTGATCGGTACCCACCAGTACGTATGAATACCTGCCCATGTCCCCCGGAATCAACACCGGCTGCCCCACCTGCCTGTAGTCTTCCGGTATCTGGGAATGTCCGGGAGGAAATGCCCGGGTTGCTCCTTTCCTGTGTACGCACACCTTAACCTTTTCCCCCTCATATTCGTGAA
>JALXAI010000359.1 GCA_026992215.1 Desulfobacterales bacterium
CCGGTGTTTCTGAAGTGAACGATGTCGAAATAGCCCGGGATAACGGTATGAACTTCGTGGACCCTGAGAGAGTTTACTATGATGGTCTTGGTAGCCTGGTCAAGAGCAACCACGACCAGCGCTACCAGGGCAAACAAGCCGAGCAATTTTCGGCCCTCCCGTTCGTGCATTTTTAATCGGCCCCAATTCGTTTAAGTACTTCCCTGCATCTTCGGCACGCGGTCGGATGTTCACTGTCTTCGCCCACTGTCTCGGACCATACCCAGCAGCGCTCGCACTTCGTGCCCGGAGCCTTTTCCACGTACACCCTGAGTCCGGGGACTTCCGAGTTCCTGGCGTCAGCAGGCATTTCATCGTCGGAGCAAAGGGAAACCTTGGATACTATGAAAATAGACCTTAAATCTTCCTCCTTGCCGGCAAACATGTCCTGCCAGCTTTCGGGTAATGTGAGCCTTACAAAAGCGTCAAGAGAATGACCGATTACCTTGTTTTTTCTTGCTTCTTCCAGGGCCTTTGTAACCTCTCCCCGGATTGTCTCGAGTACTTCACCCCAGCTCTTGAGTCCCTCGTCGAACCACTCGGGGCGTTCGTCCGGGAACGACTCGAGGTGAACACTTTCCTTTTTGCCTTCAAAATGAGGCATGTGGTCCCATACCTCCTCGGCGGTAAAGGACATGATGGGAGCGATCATCTTAACCAGCCCAAGAAGTATTTCAAAGATGACCGTCTGCGCGGCTCTTCTCCCTATAGAGTCCGAAGGGTAAACATAGAGACGGTCTTTCAGGATATCGAGATAAAAGGAGCTCATGTCCACCACGCAAAAATTGTGAACACCGTGAAAAACCTTGTGGAACTCGAAATTATCATAAGCCTTCTTTACGTTTTTGAGTACTTCCTGGTACCGGAGTAGCGCCCACCTGTCCAGCTGCTGGAGGCCGTCGTAAGGAACCTGGTCATTTTCTGGGTCAAAGTCGTAAAGGTTTCCGAGCAGGAATCGACACGTGTTCCTGATTCTCCTGTAGGCTTCCGCGAGCCTTTTTAAAATTTCCGGGGAAATGCGTATATCATCCCGGTAGTCTTCGGCGGACACCCATAGCCTGAGAATTTCTGCACCGTATTTTTTGATGACTTCATCAGGATAGATAACGTTACCGAGAGACTTGGACATCTTGTAACCTTCCCCGTCCACGACAAAACCGTGGGTGAGCACCTTTTCGTAGGGCGCGCGGTTTCTTGTGCCCACGGATGCAAGAAGAGACGAGTGAAACCAGCCTCTGTGTTGGTCACTGCCTTCGAGGTACATGTGAGCCGGGAATTGCAGTTCCGGCCTTCTTTCCAGCACTGCAGCGAAGGAAACTCCCGAATCAAACCAGACATCCAGGATATCGGTTTCCTTCACAAAAGATTCGGCACCACACTCCGGGCACTTTATTGCATCGGGCAGGAAGGCATCGGGGTCCAGATCGAACCAGCAGTCGGCGCCGTGCTCGTTGAACAGTTCCACCACCCTGCGGAAAATTTCTTCGTTTTCGATCAGTTGCCCGCATTTTTCACAGTAAAAGACGGTAATGGGAACGCCCCAGCAACGCTGTCTCGAGATACACCAATCGGGCCTGTTGGCAATCATGCCGTAGATCCTTTCTCGCCCCCATCTGGGGATCCATTCGACCCGGTCTATCTCTTCGAGCGCCTTTTTGCGGAGATCATTTTCTTCCATGGAGATAAACCACTGCTCGGTAGCCCTGAAAATAATGGGCTGCTTGCAACGCCAGCAGTGAGGATAGGAATGCTCGATGGTCTGTTCTTTTATGAGAGCACCGACTTCCCTTAGTTTTTCATTTACATCCGCATTTGCTTCGAAAACATGTTTGCCGGCGAAAAATTCAACCTCATCGGTAAATTTCCCATCGTCGTCCACCGGCGAGTAGATGTCAAGGCCGTATTCGAGACCCATCTCGTAGTCTTCGCGGCCGTGGCCGGGAGCAGTGTGAACGCATCCCGTTCCGTCTTCCAGGGTTACATGGGTGCCGAGAATTACTTTAGACGGGCGGTCCAAAAAGGGGTGCCTGCAGTTCATACCGGCAAGCCTGGATGCCTGAAAATCAAGAACTTCCCTGTAATCCTCGATCCCGCAAGCCTCCGTGAACCTTTCCACAAGTCCCCTGGCAAGAATCCAGTATTCATCCCCCACCTCGATTGCACAGTATTCGAAATCAGGATGCAGGCATATGGCAAGATTGGCCGGAATAGTCCAGGGAGTGGTGGTCCATATTACCACGTATACCTTTTTCCCGGACAAGGACGAGTCCAGGGACGCGGGATCATCGGCCAGGGGAAACTTAACGTATATGGAAGGAGAGGTATGAGGGTGGTATTCAACTTCGGCCTCCGCCAGGGCGGTGCCGCACGGAGCACACCAGTAAACAGGCTTTTTGCTCTTGTAAACGCTGCCCTGCCTGAAAAAGTTTCCCAGTTCCCGGGCGATGGTGGCTTCGTAGTCGTAAGACATGGTCAGGTACGGGTTTTCCCAGTCGCCGACTACCCCCAGCCTCTTGAATTCGTTTCTCTGTATATCGATGAACTTCTCTGCATACCTTCGGCAGTGCTTTCTTATTTCAAGGATCGAAAGATCACTTTTCTTCCCTCCGAGTTCCTTGTCGACCTGGTGCTCGATGGGAAGCCCGTGACAGTCCCAGCCCGGAACAAAAACGCTGTTATAACCGGCCATCTGGCGGCTTTTTACAATGATATCTTTCAGAATCTTGTTCAGGGCGGTTCCCAGATGGATATGCCCGTTTGCGTAAGGAGGGCCATCGTGAAGGATAAAAAGGTCCCTGCCGGAACCTTCTTCCCGAAGCTTTTGATAGAGCCCCATTTTTTCCCATCTGGCAAGAATTTCGGGCTCTCTCACCGGCAGGTTGGCTCGCATGGGAAACCTGGTTCTGGGAAGATTCAGCGTCTCTTTGTAATCCATATGCTATGCCTCCAAAATGATGGACTGTAGCGATCTTACATAACACAGGCCTTTTCATTGTCAAGAGCTAAGAACAAAAAAGGAAAAGCCCCTTCCACAGGCCTGACTGAAAGAAGGGGCTTCCTAAACCGCTTAATTCGAATGGTTTTGGTGCTTGACTGTTTGCGACCAAACTTCAGGATCCGCACGCTTGTTCGTGGTCAACAGACAATCTCGGGTGTCTAGTACATACCTCCCATACCACCCATACCTCCCATGCCACCCGGACCTCCGGGCATGGCAGGCATTTCTTCCTTTTCTTCGGGTATCTCGGCAACCATGGCTTCTGTGGTAATCATGAGCCCCGCCACGCTGGCGGCATTTTGAACTGCAATGCGGGTCACCTTGGTGGGATCGATAATCCCTGCCTCTATCATGTCGCACATCTCGCCTGTTTGAGCGTTGTATCCCAGAGCGCCATCACCTGCTTTAACTTTTTCAACGATGATGGAACCTTCTTCACCGGCGTTTTCCGCAATCTGTCTCGCGGGCTGTTCAAGAGCCCTTCGCAGGATGTTGACTCCAAGCTGCTCTTCTCCTTCCAGCTGGAACTTCTCCAGCGCGGGAATGCATCTGAGCAACGCCACGCCGCCTCCGGGAACAATTCCTTCCTCCACGGCAGCCCTGGTGGCATTCAGGGCATCTTCCACCCTGGCCTTCTTTTCTTTCATCTCCGTCTCTGTGGCAGCGCCAACATTTATTACCGCGACTCCACCAATCAGCTTGGCAAGCCTTTCCTGCAACTTTTCCCTGTCGTAGTCGCTCGTGGTTTCTTCAATCTGAGCCCTTATCTGCTTTATCCTGGCTTCCAGGGCGTTCCTGTCCCCGGCCCCGTCCACTATGGTGGTGTTGTCCTTGTCTACCACGACGGTTTTTGCGGAACCAAGGTCGTTTAAGCTTGCATGTTCAAGCTTGATGCCCTTTTCCTCGCTGATCACCTGTGCACCGGTAAGAATGGCAATATCTTCCATTATGGCTTTTCTCCTGTCTCCAAAGCCCGGTGCTTTCACAGCGCACGCGTTCAAGGTGCCACGAAGCTTGTTGATAACAAGAGTGGCAAGGGCTTCGCCTTCAACATCTTCGGCTATGATCAGGAGAGATCTCCCCATTTTTGCCACCTGTTCCAGGATGGGCAGAAGGTCTTTCATGGAGCTGATTTTCTTGTCGTGGATAAGGATAAGAGGTTCGCTCAGGTTAACTTCCATCTTCTCGGCATCGGTAACGAAATAGGGCGAGAGGTAACCCCTATCAAACTGCATACCTTCCACCACATCGAGGGTGGTTTCCATTCCCTTGGCTTCTTCAACCGTTATTACTCCTTCTTTTCCCACCTTGCTCATCGCCTCGGCGATTATTTCCCCGATGGTGGGATCGTTGTTCGCGGAAATAGTACCCACCTGGGCGATCTCTTTTTGCTCCTGGGTGGGCTTGCTGATTTTCTTCAGCTCGTCGGTAACCACTCTTACCGCCTTCTCCAATCCTCGCTTGATGGCCATGGGGTTGTTGCCGGCCGCAACAAGCTTGGTTCCTTCAAAGTAAATGGACTGTGCCAGAACCGTGGCCGTGGTGGTACCGTCACCGGCAATATCACTTGTTTTGCTGGCCACTTCCTTTACCATCTGGGCACCCATGTTTTCAAACTTGTCTTCAAGCTCGATCTCCTTGGCAACGGTAACCCCGTCCTTCGTGATGGTGGGAGATCCCCAGCTCTTTTCTATAATTACGTTTCTTCCCTTGGGACCAAGGGTGACTTTAACCGCGTCTGCCAGGGCGTTGACTCCGTTCAGCATCTTTTCTCTTGCCTTGGCATCGAATTTTATGTCTTTTGCCATTATTCGTCCTCCTGAATCTCTGAATTATTCGACCACTACTGCAAGAATGTCATCTTCTCGCATAATAAGAAGTTCTTCTCCATCCACCTTGACTTCGGTTCCAGCGTAGCGACTGAAAAGAACCTTGTCACCTTCTTTTACCTCCGTGGG
>JALXAI010000360.1 GCA_026992215.1 Desulfobacterales bacterium
CCATCTCCACCAGCATTAACGTGTGGTCGAACTCATCATGAACATAGAGCATTTCCCTTCGAGTTACCAGTAGCCGATAAGTTGCCTTCCGCTTCATCATGACCTCCTTTTTCCATCTGGAATGGTACAGTTGCTGCTTGAAATTCCCTTGTTTCCCTTCCTGCCTTATACACGATTAGTAAAACAAATGCTAGTAATTTGTTTCACGAAACTTTTGCTAGCTCCAGGGATGTCCTTCGCCCCTTTTAACCGCTGCCGAACCATATGCTTCAAATTCCCGGAGGCAGGAGGCATTTATCAAGGCTTGTCCACCACAAAATCAGCTAAAGCCACTTAGTGTATCCAATCACAATTACTGGCATGCCTCCGGACCACCCGCTTGACAGGCGGATTCATTTTCACAATCCGGTTCCATGCAAGGTCGCGTCGTTGAATATTGGCAACTCTCAAGTTTCCGTTCTTGGAGCTTGAAAAAAACCGACGGGAGCAACCCAATCTTTACCCTCCGTTACCATGGAGAAGGCACCCCCCGTCTTAACGTGAATAACCAGTCGCATGCTGGCACCCTATGCAGGCCAACCACTACCCGCAAGTTCTTGTAATTCTTTCCGAGAACACGATCTATCGCGGGACAGTTGCATTTTCGATAAAAAATGCCACGTCACACCGGAAGCTAACCTGCCATGACGGTCGAAATCATTTTTTTCACCGGCGGGTTTTACCTGTAAGCTCTCGCTACAAATTTCACGCTCCCACTCTCCTTCAGCACAGCAATAGCCTCTTTTAAGTGTCCCTCGCGACCGAGCTTGATCACGTACAATCCTTCTTCTGTCGGACCTTCGACAATTGTCGCACCAACCCGATTGAGGAGCGCGCGCATATCTTTTTCGCGGGTATCGTCCTTGAAAATAACATTTATGTAAACACCCTGATGAGACGGAGTCATGCTGAGCGTTCTGTAGGTCGGGGATACAGGACGAAACAGGAGAAATAAAATCAGGACCGCTTGAGCGCCAACCAGGCCCCAAGATATAGCCCTGGAACCGTAAAATGCACCGATGAGGCTTTTTACTTTTTGAAAGAAGCTCTTTTCTTTCCTGATTCTCCCACTAATCCTTTCGTATATATAAGCCGGAGGTTCCGGTAGTGGCTCCTCCCTTATTATCTCCCTAATCCTGGAAAATTCCACTAACTCCTTCTCACCTTCCGGGTCTTTTCCCAGAAATTCCTCTACTCTTTTTTTCTCCTCTTCCGAAAGTGTTCCGTTGACGTAAAAGGCTATCAATTTTTTTAACTCTTCTCTATCAGATATCATCTCTTCCAATACCCATATTTTCAAGTATCTGCTTAAGATTTTCCTTGGCGTAATATACTCGCGTTTTGACGGTATTAATCGGGATGTCCAGGACATCCGATATTTCCCTGTAACTCATTTCATGGAAAAACACCAATTCCAGTATCTCTCTGTGAGAAAACGAGAGTTTTTCCATCGCTTTCCTCAAAAGTTCCGTTCTCAAGAATGAATCTATGGCAACGTTTTTCGCCGGGAGCGAATAAAGGTGGTTTTCAATGCTGTTGGTCACCGGCTTCTTTTTTCCGAATTCCTTGAGCGCCAGGTGCCTTGCTATTCCAATTATCCACGTGGATACCTTCGAATCACCCCTGAATTTTCCGGCACATTTCCACACTTCCGTGAAAGTATCAACCATGATATCTTCAGCCTTTCTTGGGTCTTTCAGCATTCCAAGAAGGTAATGGTAAACCTTTTTCGAGGTTCCTTCATAAAGTTCCCGGAAGGCATTTTCATCCTTTCCGGCAATCCTCTTTATGATCTCAAGTTCGTTCAACGAAACTCCTATTTGCTCAGTTAGTGTCTGAAAGTACCGGGCAGGTTCAAACAAATATTACCATCAGGTACGAAACGGACAAATTATGTTTAATGGTGGCACCGGGCCCCCACAATGCCATTTCCTCATCCTGCCAACACGTATAAACAAGAAGTTAGGTTCCCGGGGACATATCTCATGCCATTCTGGTTACCGTGCGCGCTTCCTTCTGAAAATAAACCTGCGCTTCGGATTGAAAACCCGGTCGTCGTTTCCGTACTTTTTTAGAAAATTCACCCAGTCGGCGGAATCTGATATAAATACGTAGTTGCTGGTGCTGTAATTCGGCTTAATGTACTTCAACGAAAGCTGCTTTTTCTTTATTTTGTTGACAAACCAGTCGTAATCCAGGGGCGTGATTATCATGGTGTCTTTATTCAAAACAACACGGCAAAGAGAATGACAAGGCAAAACCCCTGCTGCCCAGTAAATGTTAGGGTAATAGTGCTTGTCGGGGACCATTCTACCGGCCGTGAAATCCATGAAAAGATTACCGTTTACCTTGAAATACACCACTTCAAGTTCTCCAAACTTGTTTTCTCCGTCATAAGTTTCAACAGCCTTTTCACCGAACTTCCACGGATGAATCTTTAAGCTGCTCACGTCTTTCCCAAGCTGGACGATTGACTCCCATTCCCCGAGAATTTGCGGTACCATAGTGACCAGGTCCCTGGTGTAGAAAAGGTTTATAGACTGCACATAACATCCTGAAAGGATTACAAGTAATGTGAGAATCACAGAAATTTTTTTCATGTCTCCCCCCGTCTGTTTGAGCATCAGGGCATGTTTATCTTTGATCTTCCCGATGCAAAATAATTCAACACCCTTTCCACATGGCCGTCTCAACTACTTCTGGTACGGCTTCGACACGCCTAAAACTACGTACTTCCAGGGCCTGTTAAATCCTTCAAGAACCTTTCCAGGTACTCAGGCCCCATCAGCTTTTTCCTGTACGCTTCCTCCGATTTCATCAGGAGAAATCTTCTGGGAAAATCCGGATGTGACAGGTAGTTAACAGAATTTCTAACAAATACTTCTTTTAGTTCTTCTTTTAGTTCTTCCACCTCGTTTTCGGGAATAAAATTTCTTTCTTCAAGAAGTTTAAAATATATCCTGTTTCCCAACTTCTCTCTAAGGACCGCGAGATGTTCTACGACAAGATCTCCATCCGCTTCATCAGGAATATCCACGGCCACCACCGCCCTTACTCCCACATACCATCTGTCCCCTACAAGGTGCCTTGACTCGTCCCAGAACTCGAGAATTAAACCGTTCTTCAGCGGCAGTTTCTCCATCAAAACAGGCCTTCCCTTCTTCATCTCCCTGTCCGCACTCATCAATACAAACCCTGACCTTACTATCAATCGTGACCCAAAAACGTGGCTTTTAAAACTAACTTAGAATAAACACAAAACATTTTCAACCTCCCCCGTGTGAAAAAGCCCTTCTCACACTCTCACATTAAAGAAAACTTTCTCCAGCATCAAAATACGTCAACTCTCCAGCTTTACCCGGGATTTCATTTGTAAGATCCGATATTTAATAATATTAGGAGTTTTATCATCATAAAAAAACTTGCGCAGGCTGCAAATCAACACGGTTTCTACAACCCCCTGAATATGACCTCGACCCGAAAACGATAAAAAATACGTGTCACACTCCGACAATACGTACGAGGATCGCTTACACATGATTTACTTGAAAGAATCCTACCGCACTCCCAGATCGCACGATGGTCAAGCATGGATCAATAGAAAAAACGGGCAGCTTTTCAAAAACACATTTGAAACAACTTGATGAAACCTCCGAGATAAACTATACACACATTACTCCTGACAATTGATCCGGGAGTCTTGTGGAGGTTTTCTTACAGGTGGGAACACAAACCTTGATCGGCACAGGGCACCACTCAGTCACCGTTGAAGGATTTCGCGAATCCGATGATCACAGGTAAATTCCAGATTACAGGCAAAAAAGAGGGCAACACCAGTGGAAAAACTCCCAACAGCGGGAAAACGGCACCTTTCAGGAGTGCGTTTGTGTGCCTTATGTTATTAAATTACATTAATTCCACCGTTCACTCAATCCTCAAGAGTCCAGCCCGGTAAAATTCACGAAAACCCTCGGGTATTTTGCGATGGCGTAAACATCCGTTCCATCAAAAAAGGCGGTGTTGTTCCACCACCTTCTTCCAGCTTTTATCCGTTTCTTTTTAAGCGCGATCAGATCTTTATTTTCTTTACCAGCTGGCGCACGGCTTCCACGGACCTGTCGAAGGCTTCCTTTTCTTCGGGAGTCAGCTTGATTTCAATCACCTGCTCAACGCCGTTTCCTCCCAGTTTTACCGGCACACCAACAAAATAGCCCCCAACATCGTATTCCTTATCACAGTAAGCCGCACACGGGAAAATACGCTTTTGATCCTTCAGGATGGATTCTGCCATGGCAATTACCGAAGCGGAAGGAGCAAAAAAGGCGCTTCCAGTCTTTAGCAGGCTGACGATTTCTCCTCCACCTTTCCTGGTTCTGTCCACGAGGGCTTCAATCTTATCCTCGGGCAGGAGATCGGGCAAAGGTATGCCTGCCACGGTGGAATAGCGTGGCAGCGGAACCATGCTGTCCCCATGCCCGCCAAGAACGAAGGCATTCACGTCTTCAACGGATACATCAAGTTCCATGGCAATGAAAGTACGGAACCTTGCAGCGTCCAGAACTCCGGCCATTCCCAGGACCTTGTTCGTAGCAAACCCGCTTACCTTGTGTGCAACGTAAACCATGGCATCAAGAGGATTGGATACCACGATGAGTACGGCATTCGGAGAGTACCTGGCAATCTGCTCGGTCACTGCCTTAACAATGGAGGTATTTTTTTCCAGCAGGTCATCCCTGCTCATACCAGGTTTCCTTGGCAACCCGGCAGTTATGATCACTATATCGGAATCCCGGGTATCCTCGTAATTGTTCGTCCCGATAATTTCACAGTTATATCCTTCCACGGGGGCAGCCTCGGCCAGGTCCAGGGCCTTTCCTTGCGGCATTCCTTCAATGATGTCGATAAGGCAAATATCTCCGAGTTCCTTGATAGCAGCCCAATGCGCGGCCGTAGC
>JALXAI010000361.1 GCA_026992215.1 Desulfobacterales bacterium
TCCTTGTGACAAATCACATGCAGTGGACCCCTTATGAGGTAATCTCAGCTTATAGAAGTCTTTCCACCATAGAAGAAGTGTTTAAGAGCATGAAAAATGTAAATTTCCTTCGATGGCAACCAGCCTATCGCCCTTCGACAGGCTCAGGGCAGCGTTGGACTGATCAGAAGCTGAAAGTTCATGCCCTATACTGTGCCTTAGCGCTATTGCTTGCATCACTTGCCAGAAAAGTAGCAATCGAAGCTGGAGTAGATGTCACCCTTTTAGGTCTCCTTAAAGAACTATCAGAGATTCGAGAAGTAGCCATAATTTATCCTCCGGGAACTCTGGCCCACCCCAAGGATCATATTACCCTTTCCCGAATGTCACCACTGCAAAAAAGACTTGCAAGAGCCCTTGAAATAGAAAGAATTCTCATCCAAAAAGGGTAATACACCTCATCTAATCTTAAACTATTAATATCTCGATATTTATGCCTTAATCCATTTGCCTAACTAGGAAACTCGGGCTAGAGCGTTGTTGCGTCTCTATTTCTCGGCGTATCGGGGAATCTGGTAGGCAGTTTCTGGGGTATGAAGCGAAGCTCGCACTGCTTCAGGAAATACTCGTCGGTCATACCCACAATGAAATCACGTACGATTTCTTCTTTAGAGCTGGATGTGATGTAGTGCTGCGACATGCCGTCCAGGAATTCCGAGTATATTACCGAGTCGAGCCGCTTTTTTTCGAGATCATCCAGGTATTCATCGAAAAGCCGCGCGAATAAATCGTAAAACTTGCTGGTTTCCCTCTTGATTAAGGGATTAGAATAAATTTTTTCTATGTTGAAAAGACGAAGCTCCTGCAACGCTTCGGCCACCCTCTTTCCGTAGGTGACCTCGTCCTTGCCAAGGCTGTGTTCGATCAAATCGGTTACCAGAGTGTATACGATCTCGCCGTTTGTATTACCCAGCACCGCCGCGCATCTATCCGGAATATCTTTGCGGCTGATTAAGTTCAAGCGAATGGCGTCCTCGATATCCCTTCCAATGTAACTTATGGTATCGGCGAGGCGTACAACGCATCCTTCCAGCGTTGTAGGTATCAGTTCGTGGTGGGGGTCCCGGGATTTTACCAGGATTTCCCTGTCCAGATCCTGGAAGGTCTTGCCCCGCATTGGTTTTAAACTTCTGTTATGGGTTTCGCCGTCGTGGCAGAGGATACCGTCCAGAACCTGGAGGGTAAGATTCCACCCTCTGCCCTTTCTTTCAATAATATCCAGAAACCTGACACTCTGGACGTTGTGGAGAAAATGACCAAGGCCGTGCTTCCTGCAGATGTCGGAAAGTATTCTCTCTCCATCGTGGCCGAAAGGTGGATGGCCAATGTCGTGTCCCAGCGCGATGGCCTCGATAAGGTCTTCGTTCAGTCCAAGAAACCTCCCGATGGTGCGGGCGATCTTGGACAGAAGCTGAACATGAAGTACCCTGTGGGTGATGTGATCGTGATCAATCAGGTAAAATACCTGGGTTTTGTCCACGTATCGCGTGTAAGCCAGCGAATGGAGAATTCTGTCGGAATCGATGGAAAAATTCTGGCGATGCCCCTTTTCTGCCTTTTCATCCGGATACCTCCTTACGGCTTCCTTGCTTCGCGTGGCAAACGGGGATAGGATCTGTTTTTCCCGTCGATCCAGATGTTCTTTAAGTTCGAGTAGAGATTTAGGCGTTTCGAATTTCATCGCTGGCCTTCCCACAAAAGCTCCCTGGGAATTCCCTTCTCGATGATTTTTCTTATCAACGCGGTGTCCGCTTCCACGAAATCGAAAGAGGTTAACTCCTCTGCTTTTACCCACCTGCAGTCGTTGTGTTCCAGCAACCGGATTGTTCCTTTTTTTATTTTACACCAGAATGTCATTAAGGAAATACGAAATTGAGGATACCGGTGGTTGATGGTAACAAAAGGCTTTACCACCTCAATTTCTACGTCGAGTTCTTCTTTTATTTCTCTGATCAGGCAGTCTTCAGGAGCCTCGTACGGTTCGACCTTGCCTCCTGGAAATTCCCATTTCAAGCCGAAGGTCTTGCCATGAGGACGCTGGGCGATCAATATCCTGTCCCTTGAACAGATCAGTGCGGCGGTTACAAGCTTTGGAGTGTCGTTTTCTTTCATGATCCTGGCTTCCCGGAAAGCGGGCTACAGTCCGAGTTTCGAAAAATTCGCGCGAATGTTTTCGGGAAGTTCTTCAACCCAGAGATCGAGTTCCGGAACGTAACCTAGATGAAGTGCCAGGCGCCGTGCCCCGATCTCTGTTTTGCTGTCTTCTATTTCTCCTCTGTGGCATTTCTCAAGCAATTCCCTTATTTCAACGAAAGAGAACTCCCCGGCTTCTTCAAGGGGATGCCCATCCCCCCTGGCTACTCTCTGTGCGGCGGGGTCAACCCTGACTGCGCGAAAATGGATTTTCTCTTTTCCTGAGCCGGGAGAAGAAAAAACGCCGCCGCCAAGCTTTTCCATTTGCGATGCCTCCACCTCGAAGCCGGCTTCCTCCAGCACCTCCATGGCGGCTCTGCCATCGATTCCGGCGCCACCGGCTTCGAGATCCCGGTGCTCTATTCCTCCCGCCACGATCTCGGGGTATGTCAGGTATTCTTTTTCATCGAGTTTTCTTTTATACGGGTCCAATTTTCTGAGATAAATTGAAGGACGTATGCTTTCTCTGATTCCTACCCATATCCTTTTTCGGGAGTCTACATAATATATTACAACAGCTACGGCATCGGCGAAACGAGGAAGAGTTACCATGTCAAAGTGGTACGGACTCGAGCTGGACCCGTCGCTGTAAACGTTTTGCAAAATGACCCTTTCGACTTTGACAAACGGGGGAGCGTTTTGCGACTCCGGGTCGGTATCTTCCACTATCCTGATTTCGGCTATCTTTTTCCCTGGCATATTCTACTCCGGTAAAGAGTCGGTTTTCCGATCACTGCGGGAGATTTTTCCTCGCGTAATCTATGGCACGTCACAATATCTGTCAAGAGAACATATTCTGTTTGTGATCAAGTTTGGAGCGGCGATTATGGGTGTTTTTTCTGAAAATGCTCCATGATAATTTAGGTTAGGTGAGTCATAAAGTTCAGTACGCGCTTCGGTTCCTGGATTTTTTGTTCCTCGTGAACTAGCGGGAGAAAGGGATTTTGCGGGAGGCGATTTAGAATAAACTCCTGCTCTTTTACTCCTTCCATATGGAATCTTAATCGCAGAGTTGACTATTAAAGATGATTTTTTGTGTTGCTTAAAAAAAGGCGCTGTGGTATCCGCTAAAAAGTTTTGTCGAAGTAAGAGATGTTTAGGGGTCAAAGGGCTGGTCGAACATTTCAAAGGGGCTCCCTTCAAAGGAGGGTAACATGAAGAGAAAAGTGATCATGTATTCGGTAATTTTCTGGGTATGTATCGCGATGTTGGTTTCCGTAAACCTGCTTCCGGAAAATGCCAATGCCACCACATACTATGAACTCGAGAACCTGGTAAACAAAGCTACCAAAACATTTTACGATTTTATGGCTGATCCCGACATGGGATGGGTGCGATCAAACCTTAAAAAGGCAAAAGCCATTCTCATTATTCCTGCCAGTTATAAAGGAGGCTTTATCTTCGGTGCCGAAGGAGGAACGGGTGTATTGCTCGCCAGAGACGAAAAAACCGGTAAGTGGAGCTACCCCGCTTTTTATAGCATGGGATCAATATCCTTCGGTCTTCAGATAGGAGGAAAGGTCTCGGAGATAATCCTGCTGGTCATGACCGACAGGGGGAAAGACGCATTACTGAGCCCGTCTTTTAAGCTCGGCGCGGATATCAGTGTGGCCGCAGGTCCCGTGGGAGTTGGTGCGGAAGCCAAGACCTTTGACGTGCTGGCCTTTGCAAGATCCAAGGGTGCTTTCGGGGGAGTTTCGGTAAGCGGTGCAGTTATTACTGCCCGAAATAGTATGAACGAAATTTATTACGGCAAGAAAGTACGCCCCGTGGATATACTTTACCTCCACACCGTTTCAAATAACCAGGCAACCAGGCTGATAGCTGCGCTGAACAAATACGGTAGTTAATCGAGAATCATCCACGTTCTGACCACGCCGCCGAGGGGTGGCGTGGCAAAATATATATTCTGTTAAAGTCGTACTCGAGGCGGCAAAACCGAGACGGGTGCGATTTTACTTCTCTGTTGTTTTCCCGGGTGGCATTACTAGCAATAATTTGGGTTACTTCGGGAATCTCTTCAAATTCTAACGCTCTCCATCACCGGTTCGATTCACCCCTTTAACTACAGGATGGTCTTATGGAACCTGGTTTTGTCGGGTGCAACGGCATGTGTCTACCGTGCTCCTATTGCCATATGAATCGAGGAAAGGCTCAGTAGAAAAACCATTACCCGTAGCCCCCTGCATCCGCGGCAAATGCCGGAAGGTAGCATTCGTCGTCACCGAAAGGGATCAGTTGTGTGACAAAACAAGTAAAGTCTTTCCTTGGGGAGAGCCAAGCCATAAACAAAAGGTTAAGAGGGGTTCTTCGTTATTCGTTTCTGTGAAAA
The DNA here is from genome assembly GCA_026992215.1 of Desulfobacterales bacterium. Classification (GTDB taxonomy): domain Bacteria; phylum Desulfobacterota; class Syntrophobacteria; order B119-G9; family B119-G9; genus B119-G9. Next base: position 4,565 of record JALXAI010000361.1, read on the forward strand.
TAGCTGTCCCGCCAGAGATAGTGCCATATGGCATGTCAAGTAGAATTTGTAAGTTTTTTCCGCCCTGCTTCAGCAGCCCGAGATCTCCCTTCAGCACTTCAAGCTGTAAGGGATAAGAGAAAAAGGGACGGGAAAAGAGGGAAGATCGGAAAGAAACATCCCTTCAGTCCTTCCGCAGGCTTAGGGCAGCGCAAGCTCAGGAAGTCCTAAACTTCCTTCAACCATTTCAACCTCCTAAACCATCTCAACTTCCTTGACCTCTTTAACCAGGCAATACCTCGGGAAGTCACCATCCGCTCTCCCTCGCTCAAAAGGACTTACTCTTTTCATCGTTTTCTGGCACTGGACTACGGGGATCAGGATCCAGAATAACATACGCAAAAAACCCATATGTATTGAAAGAAGTATTCTAGATTCCCA